>JBBQSF010000025.1:0-27425 GCA_038214085.1 Bacteroidales bacterium
CTGTGCCAATGCCAGAATCTGAGTTGCTATTAAAATATAATAACGGTTCCATCGATCTATTAATACACCAGCAAATGCAGCAAACAAAAATGTAGGAATCTGACTTGAAAAGCCAACCACCCCCAATACAAAAGCTGAACCTGAAATATGATATACCAGCCAGTAGGTTGCTATTTGTTGCATCCACGTCCCAATGAGTGAAACACTTTGTCCGGCAAAGAAAAGGCGGTAATTTCTGTATTGAAGGGAGCGGAAAATATTTTTTATTCCTGCAAACTTTTTTCTTTTAGTTAACGTGGACTCCATCAGTATAAATTTCCTAAATTTATTCTTGCAAACATTCTCTATCAGAATTAATGCAAATTTACAAATTTATTGACAAACATTTTATTACATCCATTTCGAAAAAATCAATTTTCGTAATGTAAACAATGAGGAAATACTAATCCGTTACTCCTTTACAAATTTCTTCATCCCAATTCCATTTGCAGTTTGGACTTTTACGAAATATATTCCGCTTGCAAAGCCAGAAATATCAATACTTGTATGATTTTCAGAAGCAGAAAAACTTTTCAGAATCTGGCCCTGAGTGTTAGAAATGGTGATTTCTGATTTTTGGGTAAGAGAAATTTCGATGGTATTTGTTGCGGGATTTGGAAACATACCAAATAATTCCGAATCGCTTTCACTAATTCCTGTTGTAGAATTATAACTCTTCATACTTTGTGATTTCAGGAAAATGCCTGAATCGTAAATATAATCACCTACATCAGCAATGGCCATTTTAAGGTGATAGGTTTCGGACGGTGTGACAAAAAGTTTAGCCAGCATAACAACAGTGAACCCATCAAAAACTATTTTCTGTCCGTTCAATGCTTCATTGTCTATGTATAAAAACGAATAAGCTAGAGAAGCACAACCCCCAGATAGACCAGCGACACCAGCTGTTCCATTATTAATTGTGTTTATCGAAACCGGTAAATTTGTGCCGGGTATGATTGCAATATTTTCCTTAAAATAATTACCGCCTGAAGGATTTGGACCACTTATAAAAAAGGCAAAAATATCATTGAAAGTGGAACAAACATATTCGGGATATTCTTCGGAAGCAAAAACATATTGGAATTCGAGAACATTTCCAATAGGAACGAGATCAAACTCCAAAACACTGGCATCATAAGTAGTGCTTCCAAGTAATATATTGTCAAGATCAATGCAACCTGCGCCACCATTGGTAGTGCTTGAATAGGAACTTACAGGACTACTCAAATTGTTAGAATATAAACTGCCCGTAGTCATCACAATGCCATTAGACAAACCTAAGTTTGTTGTGTTTCCATTGGCAAATGAGCCCAACGTATAAGGCTCTCCTGTGTATGACACATTGGAAGCAGTAACACCGCTCAGAATAAAATTATTTACCATGTTGGTAATTTGAGCTGAATTTGAGCTGGGAGTAACCACCAGTTGTGCATTTACTGAACTTAGAAGTAACCCAATATAAGAACAGATAAAAAATATTTTTTTCATAGCTAAATGTTTAAAATATTGATTGCGATATATTACGGTAACCAAACATCAAATATAAGAAATAATTCGATGTATTATTAAAAAAAGAATTATTAATTTTCAAAAAGCCCGAACAGCGCGCACATGGCAATTCATGCCCTTTCGGCCGTTGTTGGAATACCCGAAATCGAAATTGTAAAACCATGCATTGAACCTTCCATATTCTGTCGACGACCAGTAAGTAACTTTTTCTAATGGTGTGCTGGCTTCCTTTCCATCACTATCCAGCACCTTGTTTAGCTGATATTTTGTCTGACACAAAAGGCTCAATTCATCAATGGATGGAAGGTACCAGTCGTAATAAATTCCAGTGCCAAAATCGGGATTTGAATAATCATCGCAAAGCAATGCTGCGCTAGATTCATGGAGCGATTGCTGAATAATTATTTTCGAGTTTTCAAAGCCATTCCAATCGCTGGCGGCAACGTATCCATCCTTATTGTTTTTCACATTGCTCCAAATCTGAGCCTTGCTTAAATCTGTTAGACTGCATATCAACCCATGCTGACCAATGGAATCAACATAAAACACAATTCCACCGCCATGGAGTTCGCCGATATTATGTTTGTTATTCTGAGCCAGAATTTGATTGGGAAATGAAATGGTTATTACAAAAACCAAAGCGGAAATTTTAATAAAAAGCTTCATAATGAAATTAGTTTGCTAAAACTTTTGAAGAAAAGATTTTCACAAAGAAAGAGAAAAAATGTCATTCATTTTAATCTGCTGTTCAGATTCTCTGCCGTCAATATCGTTTTTGATTTTTAGCCAGACATCCACTTCAATATTCCAAGTTTTATCAGGAAGCATTTTTCCAGTAATTTTTCCCTTAAATGGATTTTCTCCACTTGCCCAATACAGACCGCCACTTTCGTTGTATTTAAACTGGATATTTCTCAATGCTTCATTCTCAATAATAAATGAGCCTGAAACGGTATCAATGATAAATGACAAATCGTTGCTGCTCTGGCTGCAACCAATTCCAGGGGTTCCAGGATAAACTGCACTTCTGTTGAATTCCATTTTTGTTCCTTTAGCAGAAAAAGTATTTTTGATGACAGCAGGAAGTGGCTTATAATAATAGCTTGTTGTAAAGGTATCTTGAGCAATATCTATCAATTCAGTTTTTTCTTTATAGGGCTTTTTTGAAATTACCGGGTGATTTTCATTTGCTTTTTTTTCCTGACTTTGTTCTTTAATTGAACTAGAAGAGTCAGAAATTTGCGTTGTATCATTTTTGCCGGAAATATTTTCTTGCGATTGATTTTCCATTTTTGATTTATCAACAGACAGACCGCAGGCAGAAAGGAAAACAAGCAATACCGGTATTGTTATTTTTTTCATGTTTTTGTTTTTGACAAAATTAATGCCACGCCATTGAATTTTAGGACAAGAAGGGAATATTAAGGAATTACAAAATCGATAATTGTGTTTGTTTCTGTATTTTTTTCAGCAGAAACAATGATTGTGTTGTTAACATCAGAGCTCATGTAATCGCCGCTCAAGTGATGTTTATCATTATTGATATCATTGTAGGAATACAAATAATATTTTCCCGGATGAACATTAGTTATTGTAAATGTTTTTGTTCCTGCAGGCAGATAAACATATTTAGAAAGGAATTTCATGTTTTCAGGAATGTATTTTATTCCTTGAAAAAGTGATTCGGTGGTGAGCAGAATACAAAGTTCATCGCTGTTTTTAATTATCAGAGTTGAATCAACTGCAATTTTCACAGTAACACTTCCGGTATAAGGTTGCGACGATGAGTTGTAGGGATCGTTTGAAAGATCAAAGAAGATACTTTCTTTAAGATTCTTAAATGCATCGCTAAAATCCTTCACCATTATTGGCTGAGGATAATTGAATTTTTTAATTGCGTCAAAAGAAGAAGTGGAATCAGCGCGTTTTGCTTCAAATTGCGAATGCAGTTGCGGCATTTTTTCTTTATTGAATTTATTGGTATAAACTTTCATCAACATATTGTCGCCAGTAAAAATGAACTCGGAATATGCACGTTTTTTCCCTGAAACAAAGTCAACAAAACGATAATAACCTGATGCTTCATTTACTGAATCAATTACTTCGTAAGTTACACAGCATTTTTGAGCAAAACAGCCCTCGGTTCTCATGGCTACTTTTAATGTGTTGTTGTATTTAACAATAAAAAAGCTTGTAATATTAACGGTTTGAGAATCGAGCATGGAAAATTGCGACACCTGGCTTGCGGAAACTGGGCGAAAATCGATATACCAGTTATCGAAACTACCCGCCGGAGTTGAAGAAAAAACTGGTCCGTTCCATAAGCCGGGCAATCGATTCAAAATTCCGAAGCCCATAACGTTATTGCTATCCGCATTTGCATCAGGTTTTGCCTTGCTATTTCTGACATTTAAGGCAATCCCAAAATTAGGAAAAAGCAGGCTGCAAATAAATAAGAATTGAATAACACCCATTTTACGAATCATGCTGAATTAAGTATTTAAAATTATTGCAATTTTTTTTTATGCCGCAATTTACAACTTTTGTAAATAACCTTGTTAACAAGATTCAACAATTCATAATTTAGATTCTTATCAAAACTTCTATATTTGCAATAACGAAAATTTAAGTGATGTTAACATTATTCAAACAAAATACACCCCGCTGGATTATTTTTTTAATTGATCTGGTTATTTGCACGTTCTCAGTTGTTCTAGCCTACCTACTCCGTTTCAATTTTTCGATTCCAGATGTGGAACGTGTAACAATGCCTACAGTAATTCTTACTATTCTCGGAGTAAGAGTAATCAGTTTTTTTATTGTAAAAACGTATGCGGGAATAATTCGGTATACATCAACCCGCGATGCTGTAAGAATATTTTTAGTAATAACTTCAGGAAGTTTTCTGTTTGTGATCTACAATGTAATCAATTATTATTTTGTTAACCACACCTTCCCTATTCCTTTTTCGATAATAATAATTGACTATTTGTTTACAGTATTTGTAATGAATGCCTTTCGTATTGTAGTTAAAGTGATTTACCTCGAAATGCAGAATCCGAGCAAAGCAAAAACATTTGTAATTATATATGGAGCCGGTGAAGCCGGAGTTATTGCTAAACGAGCGATTGACCGTGATGCTGGCACAAAATACAAAGTGCTCGCATTTATTGATGATGATGCAAAAAAAACAGGCAAAACACTTGAAGGTGTTAACATTTTCAGCAGCGATAAACTGGAAAAACTTTTGGAAAGCAAAACTGTTGCGCATGTTATTATTTCAATTCAAAACCTTTCGCTGAAACGGAAAAAAGAAATCAGCGAAACCTGTCTTTCACATAACTCAAAAGTACTTATGGTACCTCCCGTAGGGAACTGGATCAATGGGGAACTTAGTTTTAAACAAATCAAAAAAATTAAAATTGAGGATTTACTCGAAAGAGAAGTTATTAAACTTGATAAAAAAGAAATCGCAAGGCAAACTGCAGGAAAAACTATTCTGGTTACGGGAGCTGCAGGATCAATAGGAAGTGAAATTGTACGACAGATTTCAACGTATTCTCCTAGAAAAATTATTTTACTTGATCAGGCCGAAACTCCGCTTTTTCACATGGAACTTGAATTGCTGGAGCGTTTTCGTACTACTGATTATGAAGTGGTGATTGGCGACGTGCGAAATGCCGAACGTATGGAAAAACTTTTTAGCTCATTTCCTCCTGATATTGTTTATCATGCCGCCGCATATAAGCATGTGCCCATGATGGAGAACAATCCTTCGGAAGCTGTACTTACCAATGTGGAGGGTACAAAAATAATTGCTGACCTTGCGCTGAAATACAATACAGAAAAATTTGTAATGATTTCAACGGATAAGGCTGTAAGACCTACCAGTGTTATGGGTGCTTCGAAACGTATTGCCGAAATTTACACGCAGTCGCTAAACAAACATAACAAAACAAAATTTATTACAACACGTTTTGGAAATGTGCTTGGTTCTAATGGTTCCGTAATTCCCCTTTTTCGTAAACAGATTGAAAAAGGTGGCCCAATTACAATTACACATGCTGATGTTACTCGTTATTTTATGACTATTCCAGAAGCATGCCAGCTTGTTCTTGAAGCAGGATCAATGGGAAAAGGTGGTGAAATTTTCATTTTCGATATGGGGAAATCCGTTAAGATTGTTGATCTGGCAAAAAAAATGATACAACTTTCAGGATTGACTCTTGGAAAAGACATTCAGATTATATACACAGGACTAAGACCTGGAGAAAAACTTTACGAAGAACTGCTGAACGACAAAGAAAATACCTTGCCAACGCATCATCCGCAAATAATGATTGCATGTGTTAAATTGTACGATCTTGAATTTGTTAACTCAGAAATAGAAGCACTTTGCAACCTTTTCAGAGAGCAAGACAATAAAGCTATTGTTGGAAAGATGAAAGAAATTGTTCCTGAATTTTTAAGCAACAATTCAGTTTATGAATTGCTAGACAAATCATAATTTCAGAAACAAAGAATCAATAAAAAAAATATTTAAAACCTCACTCCGATATTAAATCCTGCTCTTGGAGCAATCCCTTTATATCCTGGCGACATAATATCCGTGGCATTTTGCTTTGAATCTGAGGTCCGGACACCACCTCCTAAATAGAAATCAAGAAATAATTTCTTAGCAAAAGTGATTTCACTCCCGCCAATAATGCCTAAACCAAATGCACTGAATTCATCAGTGGACTTTTCGTAAAAAGTTTCATAATAACTTCCATTCCAAACAGAATATCCATTAGAACCTTCAATTTTAAAATACTTTGCTGCAACATAAGGTGCGATATAATAACTTATCACTGATTTGCCATTATTTGTGGTCTTGTTCACAACATGGTAACGGTATTGAGCTTCAAAAAGAAAACCTTGTTTTGTCATATTATTATCATCCTTATACATTACCGAAGGAATCAATACCAAACTGGAAACCGGAGTAGTATATTGCTCAAAACCTATAGAAAAAGTGCTATTTAAAGCTGGCAAAATCTCGTATCTTAAAGAATTTTTATATGGTAAAATTGTATCAATTTGTGCATAAGTGCTTAGTGAAACACTACATAGCAAAGCCAAAAATATTTTTTTCATAATACTATTTTAAAAGTTAATACCTAAATCAAATCCTAGCCTGGGTGCAATTCCTTTAAAACCATAATCAAATATATTGTCATTGAATTTCTCAGTATCTGCCAATCGAATACCCCCACCCATATAAATATCAATATGAAAGCGCTTATTGATAACGCTATTAATCCCAGTAATAAGACCAAGACTATATGCACTGAATCTGTCTGTAGAATAAACCTGAACTTCATTACTATAATAATCAGTGTAAAGATCTTTAATTACGAAATACTTATAGGTTAGCTGTGGGGCAACATAAAAATTATTATAGAGATTATTATCCAATTTTTCATCAGCTAAAGGATATAGCCTGATTTGAAATTCGCCGGCATATCCTTCAACATAATCTTTAATAGAATAATAGTCGCTGGTCCGCGATTTATAAGTGGTACCAAAAGTAAACTGAAAACTTTTTGCAATGTCAGGCCTGTATTCATAGCTTATTTGCATGGTACTCATTAGAAATTGCGGAGGATTAAACTTTAAAACATGTTTATAAGGACCAGCAATTTTCGAATTTTGTGAATTTCCATAGTAAGAAATAGAAATTAGTCCAATTAGAAGAAATAATCTTACTTTTTTCATAAGTATTTTTTGTAAAAATAATTAAAATTTAGTCACTGTACTTATTTTTAAACGTCATTCTTCCACAAAATGTATGCAGGATAAAAACAAATCTAGATTAATCACTAAAAATCAAAGACATTTTTAATTATCATTACTTAAATATATTGATATTGTTACAGAACCAAACACAGCAATAATATTTTATTACTTCAGGATAAATCATTTTAATTATTTTAGCAGCATGATTCGGATCATAAAATCTTTATTATTATTTTTTATTTTTTTAGGTTTTATACCTTCTCATTCTATCGCACAAAATCAAGAGAAGAAAGCAACAGCAAAGCGCACAACTACTGCGCCAAAAATTGACGGATCAATAAATGACAGTGTTTGGATGGATGCCATTCCCATAACTGATTTTATTCAATTTCATCCTGTTTTAAAAGCAAAAGCGTCACAAGCTTCAGAAGTTCGGATATTGTATGACGATAATGCAATATACGTTAGCGCTATGCTTTTTGACACTTCCCCCGACAGCATTTTAACACAATTGGGAAACCGCGACGATGAGCTAAATGCTGATGGATTTGGAATTGAAATAGATCCTTACAACCAAGGGAGTGATGCATATTCGTTCAGAGTAACAGCTTCGGGAGTTCAAGTTGATTTTAAAGAAAATGATTTAACTTACAACGCAGTATGGCAAAGTGCTGTTAAATTGCTTGATAACGGATGGTCGGTTGAAATGAAAATTCCGTATTCAGCGATTCGATTTCCAAACACAAAAATACATACCTGGGGATTGCAGTTCTTTAGGCTGATTCGACGCAGCAGGGAGCGTATCCAATGGGCTCCGGAAGAAAAAGGAACTGCAAACAGATTGGTTTATTGGGGAAAACTTTATGGATTGAGTGATATCAAACCACCTTTCAGGCTTTCATTTACGCCTTATTTATCAGCCTATATTGATCATTTCCCCTATCATACAGAAGGAATCAGTAATTATTCCAAATCGATAAGTGGCGGACTGGACCTTAAATACGGTATTGATGAAAGCTTCACTTTTGATATGACGCTCCTCCCCGATTTCAGTCAGGTGCAGTCAGACAATTACGTCAAAAATCTTTCGCCATTTGAAACTGTTTACGACGAACAGCGGCCTTTTTTCACTGAAGCTGTGGATCTTTTTCAAAAGGGTGATTTGTTCTATTCGCGAAGAATCGGTCATATTCCCACAGGTTTTTTTGATGTTGAAAGTCAATTGAATCTAGGTGAAAAAATTAAGAAGAATCCTTCACAGACTAAATTGATAAATGCGTCCAAGATATCAGGAAAAAATAAAAAAGGGCTGGCTATTGGATTTTTAAACGCTATTACTGACAATACATATGCCCTAATTGAAGATTCGGTTGGAAACACACGCAAAATATTAACAGATCCATTAAGTAACTACAACATTATTGTGATTGACCAAACGTTTAAAAACAATTCTGACTTCTACTTTATAAACACAAATCTGGTAAGGGATAAGCATGCCAACAATGCCAATGTAAGTGCAGCTGGGCTTACACTTATCGACAAAACAAATAAATGGCAATTTGTTTCTGCCGGTGCTATAAGTCAGATTTATCAGAAGCAATCATTACTTAACAATGAAAATTCAACAGATATAGGTTATCGTTACAATGTGGGATTTTCTAAAATAAGAGGTAATTTTCAGGCAAGTATATGGGATGAAACCTATAACAGTAACTTTTCTGCCAACGACATGGGAATTACATTTTATAATAATTACTATAATTATGGACTTTCGGGCAGTTATAATATTTATGAGCCTTTTGGGAAATTTCTGAATATGTCCAGCACCCTTCAAGTGCATCGTTCACAAAATTTCACTTCACTAAAGCCTATTGATACTCAAATACAGTTTAATCACAATGCATCTACAAAAAAATACTTCAGTTACTGGCTTGGATGTGTGATAGGTCCAGAAACAGATTACGATTATTACGAGCCAAGGGTGCAGGATCGATATTACAAGCAACATCCATACAAAACCAGCTGGCTTGGGTTTTCCAGCGATTACAGAAAACCATTTGCTTTCGATTTTCAGTTCAACTATATAAACGTTCCCTATGTTTGTTATGATGAATATCAGTATTACCTGCGTCCTATTTTCAGGGTAAACGACAAACTTTCATTTAACCACAGTATTTCGCTGACCAAACAATTCAACGATATTGGTTATGTAGCACTTGACACTGTTAACAATATTATTTTCGGAAATAGAAATCGAACAACTTATGAAAATATTTTCACAGGAAAATATATGTTCAAAAATGATTTGTCGCTTTCGCTAAGAGTTAGGCACTACTGGTCAAAGGGTGTTTATGATTCGTTCTTCACACTTAACCAAACTGGTGATCTGAATGAAAACAGTTCCTACACAGGGAATCATGATTTTAATTTCAATTCTTTAAATGTTGATCTTGTTTTGGCTTGGCAATTTGCATCTGGCAGCAATCTCAGTATTGTATGGAAAAACGCAATTCTCAGCGATGAAAATATGATTACTCAACATTTTTTTGATAATTTTAATCGTACTTTGCAGCAAGATCAGCTAAACAGTTTTTCTATCAAGATGATTTATTATCTTGATTACAATTACTTAAAATCGAATAAACAGAAAAAGATATTATGATAAAGGCAACAAATATCCACCGTTCTTTTGGTAAACTTGAAGTACTAAAAGGAATAGACTTAGAGATTCCTAAAGCAGAAATAGTTTCAATTGTTGGAGCTTCAGGAGCAGGAAAAACGACATTACTTCATATCATTGGAACTTTAGATAAGCCAGATGAAGGCACTCTGACACTTAATGATATAGCATTAAACAAACTCAATGATAAAAAGCTTTCTGAATTTCGCAATAAAAACATTGGTTTCGTTTTTCAGTTTCACCATTTACTGCCTGAATTTACTGCTTTTGAAAATATCTGCATTCCTGCTTACATAGCTGGTTTATCTAAAAAAGCTGCTTCCGAAAAAGCAATGAACCTGCTCGAATTTATGAATTTAGTCAACAGAAAAGACCATAAACCTTCCGAATTATCAGGTGGCGAACAACAACGAATTGCAGTTGCACGAGCTCTTGTTAACGAACCTGCTGTAATTCTTGCTGATGAGCCATCGGGAAATCTAGATTCTGCTTCGGCTAAAGATCTTCACAAACTGTTTTTTTCGCTCAGGGATGAATTTAAGCAAACATTTGTTATTGTTACCCACAACGAAGAACTTGCCAATATGGCTGATCGCAAGCTTACTATGAAAGATGGTAGATTTATTATTTAAAAAATTTTGCGTACGTTTGTGAAAGACTTGTGCTATGTTTAAAAAGTTGAATTTTTTCGTGATACGATCATTTATTGGACCTTTTCTGGCAACATTTGTCATTGCCATATTTGTCCTGCTTATGCAATGGTTGTGGAAATATATTGATGATCTGGTTGGCAAAGGCCTTGAATGGACTATTGTTGCACAATTGCTGTTTTGGGCTTCAACTACAATGATTCCACTTGCACTTCCGCTAGCCATACTTCTCTCTTCTATTATGACTTTCGGAAATATCGGCGAGCATTACGAACTAGTTGCCCTGAAAGCATCTGGAATTTCGCTCCAAAGAATTATGACTCCGCTTATTGTTCTGACCTGTTGCTTATGCATTTCTGCATTTTACTTTTCAAACAATTTACTTCCCTACGCCAATTTAAAAATGGGTTCTCTGCTTTATGATGTAAAAGAACAAAAACCAGCCTTAAGCATAAAAGAAGGAATTTTTTACAATGGAATCGATGGTTATGTTATAAAAGTTGGCAAAAAAGATCCGGATGGTGTTACAGTATACAACATTATGATTTATGATCATACTGCCCGCATGGGAAACATCAGCCTAACCGTTGCTGAAAAAGGTAAAATGGAAATGACTGCCGACAAACGATACTTGATTTTCTCCCTCACTAGCGGAATTAATTATTACGAAAAAACTGATTCACGAAGTGCATCCTCCAATCACCCGCTACAAAGGACAAAATTCAAAGAAGAAATCAGGCGTTTTGATTTGTCGGGATTTGCTTTTAACAAAACCAATGAAGAATTTTTCAAGGACAACTACCAGATGATGAATATTGGTCAACTTAAAATGACTAGTGATTCGTTAAATATAAAACTAGAACTTGCAAAAGACGAGTACACAAAAAACACAAGGAATAATTTTTATTTTTTCAATACACAATACAAAGATTCAACCATTACAGATACTTCAAAAGCACTTACAGGAATATTTTTATCAAATTTTGACAAAGATGAAAAGGTAAAAATTGTTGACAAAGCGCTTAATATGGCTCGAGGCATTAAAGACCATATTTTTTACAACAATGAAGATTTGCAGGCAAGAAAAAAATTTATTATCCGACATGAAATTGAATGGCACCGCAAGTTTACGCTTTCTATTGCCTGTTTGGTTTTGTTTTTTATTGGCGCTCCGCTAGGTGCAATTATACGTAAAGGAGGATTTGGATTACCTATAGTGGTATCGATTATCTTTTTTGTAATGTTTCATGTAGTTTCATTCACTTTCGAAAAAATGGTAAGAGAATCGGTATTGCCTGTTTATCAAGGAATGTGGATGCCTTCATTTTTATTTTTACCACTTGGAATATTTTTAACTTTCAAAGCTACCAGCGATTCTACGCTTTTTGACACCAATGCATATCTGACCTTAATTAAACGTCTTCTTTTAAAAATTAAAATTTTGTGGAATTTTAAAAAGAAGAAAAGATGAAAGTGCTGCAAATATGCTCAAAATCTCCTTATCCGCCATCAGAAGGTGGACCAATTGCAATGCATAACATCACTCAGGGTTTGCTCGAAAAAGGTCACCATGTTAAAGTGTTTACCGTGAGTACTAAGAAATACCCAGTTCAGATTGAAAAAATTCCTACAGCATATATAAATAAAACAGAATTTGAATATGAATTTATTGACACATCAGTTACTTTGTTTAAAGCCTTTTTAAATTTTTTTTCACCCAATTCATTTCATATATCAAGATTTAATTCAAAGAAATTTGAAGCCCGATTAATTAATATCCTTAAGAAGAATGAATTTGATATCATTCAATTCGAAAGTATTTATGTTGCTCCATATTTAGATGTTGTTCGTAAATTCTCAAAAGCAGTTTGTGTATTGAGGGCTCATAATATTGAACATTTGATCTGGAAACGTCTTACTGATGGTTCAACCAACAAGCTAAAAAAATTATATCTAAGCTACCTAACTGTAAAATTAAAACGTTACGAATTCGCTATTTTAAATGCTTTTGATGGAATTGCTGCGATTACTCAAGTGGATGCTGATTTTTTTATCAATTCAGGTGTAAAAGTGCCGATAAGCTCTATTCCTTTGGGAATTCCGATACAACAAATTGTTTATACTCCTATTGAAAAAAGAACTTTTCCTGGAATTTTTCATTTGGGTTCAATGGACTGGATACCAAATCAGGAAGCCATCAAATGGCTGATAGATGATATCTGGCCAAGAGTTCTTGAAAAACATCCCAATGTTCAACTTAGCCTTG
Organism: Bacteroidales bacterium; assembly: GCA_038214085.1. Classification (GTDB taxonomy): domain Bacteria; phylum Bacteroidota; class Bacteroidia; order Bacteroidales; family CG2-30-32-10; genus JBBQSF01. Next base: position 12,926 of record JBBQSF010000025.1, read on the forward strand.
CCGGTAGAAATATGCCCGATTGGCTTGTTAACTCGGCAAACGATTCTATTAAAATTATTGGAGAAGTTCAAAGTGCTTCTGATTTTATGAATTTAAACACATTAATGGTAGTTCCTTTACTTTCGGGCAGTGGAATGAAAGTTAAAATTATTGAAGGAATGGCTTGTGGCAATACAATAATTACTACACCTGTGGGTGCAGAAGGTATTTGTGTTCAGGACAGTGAAAATATTTTTATTGCCCACAATGCCGAAGAATTTGCAGAAAAAATTTCATATTGCATTTCAAATATAGATATTTGCAGAAAAGTAGGATTTAATGCTTATCAATTAATTCATGAAAATTATAATAACTTTGTAATTACAAACAGGTTAATAACTTTTTACCGATTATTAATGCTCAGGAAAAAAAGAACCAGTTAGGTGCAACAAACAGCTTAAAGATGAGAATTTTTATTTTACTATCGCGGGTTCCGTATCCTCTTGAAAAGGGCGACAAGCTCCGTGCATTTAATCAGATAAAATACTTATCACAACATCACGAGATTCATTTGTGTGCACTAAATGATTCCAAAATTCACCCTAATGCTCTTGAAATTCTTAAACCATTTACAAAAAGCATTCATATTCTCCCTTTACCAAAAATAAAAAGATACATAAACACAATTGAAGCACTATTTAATAATTTACCTTTTCAGGTTGGATATTTTTATAATTCGTCAAATCAAAAGATTATTGATAATCTCATTAATGAAATAAAACCAGATCGTATTTTTTGTCAGTTGATAAGGGTTTCAGCTTACGTTAAAGACTTCGACATCATTAAAACACTCGATTACCAAGATGTTTTTTCCAAAGGAATTGAACGAAGATATCAAACTGCATCGTTTTTATACAAACCACTTCTTCTTTCAGAGTACAAACGCCTATTGAAATATGAAGAAGCTATTTTTGAATGTTTCAATCAAAAAACAATCATATCAAAACCCGACAGGGATTTAATCCCACATCCTTATAAAGAGCAGATTCATGTTGTTCCGAATGGAGTAGATCAGAATTATTTTCAGCCCCAAGAAATTGCAAAGGAATTTGATGTTGTGTTTACTGGAAACATGGGCTATCCCCCAAATATAAACAGCGTAGAATTTCTGGCAGGTAAAATTTTTCCTCTGGTTCTTCAGAAAATGCCAGACGCAAAATTAATGATTGCCGGAGCTTCTCCATCTTCAAGAGTTCAGGCATATCAGTCGAATAATATTGTTATTACAGGCTGGGTGGATGATATCCGATCATGTTATGCAAAATCAAAAATTTTTGTTGCGCCAATGCGAATTGGAACAGGGCTTCAGAACAAACTTCTCGAAGCAATGTCGATGAATGTTCCATGCATTACTTCTGATCTTGCTAACAGTGCTTTGGGCGCTAAACCCGGTAAAGAACTGCTCATTGGAAATTCCCCCGAAGAATATGCCAATCAAATTTTATTTTTGCTTCAGAATCCTGATAAAGCAAAAAAAATTGCCGAAAATGCCGGCAATTTCATAAAAATCAATTACAACTGGGATGTCGTGAATAAAAAACTCGACGAAATTATCTGTTCAAAATAATCAGGGATAAATTACAGAATAAATATCAAAATTTCCTTTTTCAAATTTATCAGAGGAATAAAATCCTTTTTTTCCGAAAGAGTCAGTAATAAAATAAAGGTCATCAAGCTCAGTATTTACGGGTTTGCCTGCTGATTCAACATCCGACCATAAACCTTCATCAGTTAAAGTGGTGTAAAAAACATCAAATCCTCCAATGCTGTTGTGTCCCTTTGAACTAAAGTACAGAGTAACGCCATCGTTCATTATAAAAGGAGTTTCCTCATCTTCTTTTGAATTCACTTGACTTCCCAAATTATAGGGTTCGCTCCAGTTTCCATTTGATAAACGTTCTGAAGCATAAATATCTTTTCCACCATATCCTCCTTTACGGTCACTTACAAAATAAAGTGTGGATCCATCGGGGCTCAATGTTGCGTTGCTTTCAATGCTTTTTGTATTAAAATTTAGCTTTTGAATTGCAAAATCTTTTTTACTTTGAAGGTCTAGTATATAGATATCATTATTCATGGTAACAAAAATATACTGATAGTTAAGTGTTTTATTTTGTTCCAAAAATTTCTGATATTCTGATGAAATACTGAGAGGAAAAGACCAAACAGAAGACGATGAATCAAAAACGGAGAAAACAAAATCACGGCTAGTTACAGCATTTTCTTTGTTTTTATAATCAATGCAATAAATTAATCCAGCATTAATTTCCGAAATATACATTGGGAATTCTGAAGATTTTCCATTTATTTCAGAACCAAGTTTACGAACATCAATTCCACTTATCGGACTTTTTTTAATAAATGGAATATTTTTTACAATATCGGAGGCCATGAGACCAGAACTAAATGCAGTTAGTAGTACAAGAACTGCAAAATGTCTAAATATTTTTATCATACAACAGAATTTTTATTATTTTTTTCAAAATCAGATACTTACGCATCAAATTAACTATAGAGCAAATATAAGTTGAGAATATTCAAAAGTCAAGTTTTTTACAAATTATTTTTTAACATATTAATTTTAAAATCGATTCAGAATATCATTTAAAGACTCTATTTTTTCGTTTGTCGAAATTTAAAAATTATTGGTAAGTGATATATTTTTTTTAATTAAATAAGTTATACCATTAAAAAAATTCCGCAAGAAAAAATTATGTAATTTTGACAAAAATTAAAGGAAAAAGAAAAGATGGGATCAAAATTAAATACCATTGAAGAAGCAATTGAAGAATTCAAAAATGGTAAAATTATAATAGTGGTTGATGACGAAAACCGTGAGAATGAAGGCGATTTTATTACACCTGCAGAAACAATTACCCCCGAAATAGTAAATTTCATGGCTTTGCACGGCAGAGGCTTGATCTGCATTCCTATTACTGATGACCGTTGTGAAGAGTTGGGATTGCACATGATGGTTTCAAATAACACTTCATCGCACGAAACTGCATTTACCGTTTCCGTTGACTTGTTGGGTAATGGATGTACTACAGGAATTTCGGCGAGCGATAGAGCTAAAACCATTCTGGCGCTTGCCAATCCTAAAACAAAACCTGAAGAACTTGGCCGCCCAGGTCATATCTTTCCGCTTAGAGCTAAAAATGGTGGAGTACTCAGAAGAGCTGGACATACCGAAGCAACAGTTGACCTTTCACGTATTGCAGGATTAAAACCTCTGGGAGCACTCGTTGAAATAATGAATGAAGATGGAACAATGGCCCGACTCCCGGAATTGCTTGTTATTGCTGAAAAATTTAATTTAAAAATAATTTCAATTAAGGACTTAATCGCTTACCGTATCAAAAATGAAAGTCTTGTTACAGAAGAAGTGGTTGTTAATCTTCCGACAGAATGGGGCGATTTTGTTTTGCATGCGTTCAAACAATCAACAAATAACAGAATCCATATTGCTCTTGTAAAAGGTGAATGGAAAAAAGATGAACCAATACTCGTCAGGGTACATTCATCTTGTGTTACAGGAGATATCTTTGGTTCTTGTAAATGCGACTGTGGTCCGCAATTGCATCAGTCCATGCAAATGATTGAAAAAGCAGGTAAAGGTATAGTGGTGTATATGCATCAGGAAGGCAGGGGAATTGGATTATTGAACAAGCTTAAAGCCTATCATTTACAGGAACTTGGTAAGGACACAGTAGAAGCCAATCTGGAACTGGGTTTTCAACCTGACGAAAGAGAGTACGGAATTGGAGCGCAGATACTCAGATCGCTAAATGTTTCAAAATTAAAGCTGATAACCAACAACCCTACAAAGCGTGCAGGACTTACTGGTTATGGGTTGGAGATCGTTGAGAACATTCCAATTATAATTAAACCCAATGAGCACAATCAATTTTATCTTAAAACAAAAAAAGAAAAAATGGGCCATAACCTAGACAATGATTTGATATAATTTTGATTGCTAATCATTTTATTTCCAATTTTCTAAAAATTATCAACCCTGTTTTGTTAATATAAGGTTAATAAATTCTAAGAATACTTTATTCATTTTATTATTTTTGCATGTGTAATATGTTAAAATATACATATTTTACTTCATCGTTTTTTAATAGTTTTAATAATTACCCTAAATATTTATCATGCTTTATCAAGGTTATAACAACGGATTAAATTCTTCCAAAAAAGGTTACCTTGTGCTTATCGGAGGTGCAGAAGACAAAAAAGACAATAAAGTTATTCTTCGAAAAGTTATAAGCCTTAATAACGCCAAAAATGCTGTTATTATCCCAACCGCATCATCCTATCCTAATGGTTTAGCTGAGGATTACAAATATGCATTCCGCGACCTTAATGTTGAAAATATTTCGATACTCGATATCCGGAATGAAAAAGACACTGAACGACCTGATTTTATTGAAAAAATTGACAATGCAGATCTGATCTTTTTTACCGGTGGAGATCAGTATAAATTAGTTAGTGTTTTTAACGACACACCTATGCTTCAGCAAATATGGGACAAATACAATAATGGCACAACAATCGCCGGTACCAGTGCGGGTGCAGCGGCTGCCTGCGATCCCATTATTTTTGACGGCGACAGTGCAGGTATGAATAAAGGTTCAATCCACTACTGCAAAGGATTCGGATTTATTAGAGATATCACCATTGACACGCACTTTGTTAACAGAGGACGTCTTGGTCGCCTTACACAATTTTTGAGTTCAGGAAAAAGCACTAAAGGAATTGGTTTAGGCGAAAATACGGCAATTATTGTTGCTCCTGATTCTACTTTTGAAGTTGTAGGTGCCGAAATGGTTACTATTGTTAATACTGAAGATGTTTCTTATTCCAATTACAACTCAATAAACGAAAATGAACCTATTGTTATAAATGATATCCGAGTTGGTTTTCTTCAGTCGGGTTGCATATTCGATCTCAATACATGGAAAGTTGTTTGTTGCAATGACAGCTTGCATTCTTGCTCTACTTTTATAAAAAAAGTGGAAGTTTTCAGTTAATATATAGCTGCATATCCTGATGTTTATTGAAACTGGGTTGAAATCATTTTCTCATAAAATTGTGCAGGTCAAAATAAGATAATTCGATTATTTTCATTTTATTCTTGACAAGTGCTTTATGAAATAGTACTTTTAAAACTTTCTTTTTCAATTATCTTTTTTTTCGTCAAAAAAATAAAACACGATTAATTTATATTTTTTGATGTTAAAATAATTATATTTTTGCGTTTTTAATCTCATACTTTTCAATTTTCAATAAACCTAATTATTATGGAAATCAAATCTGACTTCGATTTAAGAAAGTTCTATGTTTACAATGGTCCCAATTACTATTTAAATAACAAAGCCCTGGTTTTTAATATTTTTCTGGATCCTGAAGGCCCGGAAGTAAGTTATTACAAAGAACAGGTTTATTCGGTATTCCCTCAAATTGTAAAGAAAAATCCATCTACCGTAATCGATTTGTTTGCAAATGTTTTGCTCGAAATATCAAAAATGGAAATCGATCTTTTTCTGAACAATTATTCCATTACCGAAGATCAGGATGAATATGTTATAGCTATTGAGTTTTTTGATGATCACATTTCAGAAGACGCTGTCTACTTATGTTCAGACTGGTTTAAATCACTGAACGAAAAAGCTATATTCGATATCAAGGCTGAGTTTGTTAAACTTCAGTCAGCATTTGACAAATCCATTCTTGGAGGACCTACTATTTATTCGCTTGTTGAAGCCGGATTAAAAAGAAACATTCCTGTGTTCTTCTTGTACGAAGAGAATCAGTTTCAATGGGGATATGGGAAAAAGCAACTTAGAGGCCGTTCAACAACTTTCCATACTGATGGCATAAAAGATACCGAATTTACAATGTTCAAGGACATGTGTGGTGATTTTTTGATGTTGTGTGGTTTCCCTACTCCTGTGGGCAAAAATTGCTTTGATATTGAAGAAGCGGTTGCTGAAGCCCATAAATTAGGATTCCCTGTTGTGGTAAAACCAGTTGCAGGTCATAAAGGACAAGGTGTTACAACAAATATTGAATCGGAAGAAGAAGTAAGAAAAGCTTATAATAAAATCATTGCAGCAGTTGAAAATGAAGGCGTTAAATTCAATGGTATTATTGTACAACAACAGATTTATGGAACAGATCATAGGCTTTTGTCCGTTGATGGTAAATTTGCGGCTGCTCTTCAACGTGTACCTGCTTATGTTGATGGAAACGGAAAAGACAGCATTGAACAACTTATTAAAGTAGAAAACGACCTTGAAGTTCGTTTAGATAACGCAAGATCCCCATTGTGCAAAATTAAAATTGACCAAGACATGCACGATTTTCTGACCTTGCAGGGACTTACAATAAATTCTGTCCCCGACGATGGGCAAAGGATTGATTTGCGCCGAGTAGCAAATATTTCAGCCGGTGGTGTTTCAATTAATGTTACAGAAAACATTCATCCAAAAAATATTGAAATGGTTGAATCAATTGCTAAATTCTTTAATGTTAAATGCCTTGGCATTGATGTGCTTTCGGCTGATATTTCAAAACCTTGGACCGATGGGAATTTCGGGATAATTGAAATCAATGCGGGTCCAGGCGTATTTATGCACCTTGCACCAGCAATTGGAGGTTCTATTGATGTTCCCGGAATAATCATGAATTCTCATTTCAAAAATCCAATTAATTCAAGAATACCAATTATTACAGGAAATAATATTTCAGAAGAACTTTCAACATATATTTACGGAAAACTAAAAACCATTAAAGAAGATATTGAATACGGTTCGCTCACCGAAAATGGAGTTTCATTCAATGGAAATTTCTTCTTCAACAATATGAATCACGATCAAAATGTGAAAATTATTCTAAGAAATCCTAAGCTTGATTTTGCAGTTTTCAATCACAATAAATTCAATATTTACGACTATGGATTTTTTCATGAAGGAGCTGATGTTGTGATACTAGAAAATGCTAATTTTACTGAAGATGCAATGAAAAACCTTCTGTTGGAACACGGCACTCTGATTGAAGTAAGTGAAAACCATATTGATGTTATTGTAGATGGGGAAATAACACAATGCCTGTCTTTTTATAATGAAGAAGGAAAAGACAAACTGGTTCAGAGCATTCTTGTTCCTGTTTTAGATGAATTAATTTACAAATACGAATAACAATCAATACTTATGATACTATTAAAAAACTGCGAATTGTATGCCCCTGAATATATGGGCAAAAAAGATGTACTTATTGCAGCATCAAAAATCATTAAAATACAGGACAATATTAACATTTCATCTGAAGAACTTACTGAAACCATTGATTGCAGCGGGTTAAGAGTAGTTCCTGGTTTTGTTGATGCACATGTTCATATTGCTGGTGCTGGTGGCGAAGGTGGACCTGCAACACGCACTCCTGAATTGCAACTTAGTCAACTGGTAGAAGCCGGTGTTACTACAGTAGTAGGCTGTCTTGGCACCGACGGCATGACGCGTACTGTTGAATCAGTACTGATGAAAGCCAAAGGATTAAGAGCCGAAGGTGTTTCGTGTTGGATTTATACAGGCGCTTATCAGGTGCCAACACCAACAATTACAGGTGATGTAGGGAAAGATATTGCACTAATTGAAGAGATTATTGGTGTAGGAGAAATTGCATTGAGCGACCATCGGGCTTCTTGGCCAAGTACCGACGAATTACTTAGATTAACCGAACATGCAAGAGTTGGCGGTATGCTTGGCGGCAAAGCGGGAATTGTGAATATTCATTTGGGTGATCAGCATAATCCATTTCAGCCAATGTACGATGTGATAGAACGAAGCCACAATATGCTTAAACTTTCACAGTTTTTTCCAACACATTGCAACCGCAACGACTATACATTAGAAGATGCCAAAGAATTTGGCAAAAAAGGAGGTTTGGTTGACCTTACAACCAGCTCCTACCCTTACTTTACTGAATATGAAGTTAAACCTTCAAAATCAGTAATTGAACTTATCAATGCAGGAGTACCTCTCGAAAACATTACATTTACTTCCGATGCCTGTGGGTCTTTGCCTGGATTTGATGAAAATGGAAATCTCATTAAACTTGAAGTAGGAAAACCTTCGGCAAATTTCAGAGAATTAATGGATCTTGTAAATGAGGAACAATTTCCACTTGAAAAAGCTTTAAAAGTTCTCACTTCAAATCCCGCCGACATTCTTAAATTAAAATCGAAAGGCCGTATTGTCGAAGGAAAAGATGCTGATATTGTTTTTATTAAAAACGATGAAATTCATCATGTAATGGCTATGGGTACGTTTATGATGAAGGAAAAAAGCATCTTAAAAAAAGGAAGCTACGAACGTTAACATATTTTTAAATTTATCATTAAAAAGCCGATTTCTCAATCAGAAAGCGGCTTTTTAGTTCAGGCTCACTTCAAATTTTAGTATTGAATTTAGTATAAATTTTTACCAATAGCCTAACTGTGGGGAATTTTTTATAGTTTTGCGCTTCATTTTTTAAAAATAAATATATGAGAAAATTAGCAGTTGTTGCTTTCGGAGGAAACGCCTTATTGCGTGCCGGACAAAAAGGAACCATTGGCGAACAGGAACAAAATGTTTTTGATACATGCACAAGCGTTTTTGAATTAATTAAAAATGATTACAACCTCGTAATTGCACATGGCAATGGTCCGCAGGTTGGAAACATTCTGCTGCAGACTAATGCAGGAGCAAAAATGTATGGCATTCCTGATTTGCCTTTAGATATTTGCGGAGCATACTCACAGGGATTTATCGGGTACATGATAGAGCAGCAATTACGCAATGTTCTTGAAGAGAAAGGGTACCAAAAAGATGTAATTACATTGGTTACTCAGGTAATTGTTGACAAGGACGATCCTGCATTTAAAAATCCTACTAAACCCATTGGGCCTTATTATACGAAGGAAGAAGCTGAAAAAATTGCTTTGGAAACTGGATCGGTTTTTAGAGAAGATGCAAAAGGAAACGGTTGGAGAAAAGTTGTGGCTTCGCCTCAGCCTAAAGTTATCGGAAACCGCAATTCTATTGAGAAATTAGCTCGCGACGGACAAATTGTTATTGCTGTTGGCGGCGGCGGTATTCCTGTATATTATAAACGCCCTAATTTCCTCGAAGGAATTGATGCAGTAATAGATAAAGATCTCGCTTCGGCATTATTGGCTTCACAAATAAAAGCTGATGCGTTTTTTATTTTAACAGATATACCCAAAGTATGTATTAATTTCCGCAAACCAGATGAAAAACAATTGGATGTAATTACTGTTTCAGAAGCATATAAACTTCTTGCCGAAGGACAGTTTGCCGAAGGAAGCATGGCTCCTAAAATTCGTGCAGCAATTCAGTTTGTTGAAAATGGTGGCAAGGAAACCATTATCACTGAAGCTAAAGAATTGGGAAATCCAAATTGCGGAACTCGAATCATTAATGGCTAATTCTCATTAAAACATATTTCTTGCTCATTTTATCTTAACAGTTAATAAATATTTCTTGCAGATAAAGTTTTATATTTTATCTTTGATGTTTTATTATTGATTTAAACGTACTATTTTATAAACTTAAAAATTACAACTATGAGTTTTTGTCCTAAATGCGGCGCACAGGTTAAAGATGGCGCACAGTTTTGTCACGTTTGTGGCTTCAGCATGACTTCACAACCAGCAAATCCAACTCCGGAACCACAACCGCAACAAAATTACAACCCATTAAGCAATCCAATTCCTCCTATTGGAAGCATTAACCCTTCGAATATCTTTACAAGAGCGATTAACATTATGTTTAAACCTAAAGCCGAATGGCAGGTTATTGAACGCGAAACGCCTAACACTACTTCTATCCTTTTTGGATATGTAATTCCTTTGGCTTTGATTCCAGCTATTTTCACAATTATTGGTTATGGACTTATTGGTTATAAAGTTGGTTTTGGTCCATGGTCAGTTACCGTTAGAAGTTGGGAAGCTGGTATTTCTGCCGGTTTAACAAGCTTTATTTCTTCAATACTTGCAGTTTATCTTACAGCTTTGATTGTAAATTTATTAGCTCCAGCATTCAAAACAAAACCCGACTTTGGACGTGCTATCCAATTGGTAGCTTATGCTTTCACTCCAATGTGGGTTGCAGGATTCCTTAACTTCTTACCAATGATAGGTGTTTTGGTTTCAATAATAGGATTGTACGGGCTTTATTTACTCTATGTTGGTTTTGAATACACTATTAAACCACCAAAAGAATCAACTGTTGGTTACTTCCTTGCAACTTTAGGTATTCTTATTGTTGTGTATCTGGTTTTAGGATTTATCCTTGCTATGATTTTCACTTCAATTTTTGTTTCATCTTATGGTTCCTACAACATGGGAATGTAATATATCTGAACAAAAATTATAATATCAAGCCGGTTATTTCAGCCGGCTTTTTTTTTATCTCAAATGTTACTATATTTGTCTTGAAAATTCAAAAACTAAAAGCCATTAACAATCATAAAAATATCATTAAATGGAAAAAATACATGATCTGATGTTTTGCCCTGAATGCGGAGTAAAACTCGAAGGCGATGAAATTATCTGTTCAATATGTGGGCATAGAATTGTTGCGACACCTCAGGCTGATGTACCTCCAACTGTTCTGCCTCCGGTTGTTCCTGAAATTCCAAAAGCAGATGACCCTTTTATTAGTCAGAACCCTGTTAAAAAACATGATTTGGCTTTTTGCCCCGAATGTGGGGTGAAACTTGATGGAGATGAAACACTTTGTTCTATTTGCAGCTACCGACTTGCTCCAACTACAGAAAATCCATTTACAACTAAAAGCCCTGAAATTACGCCAACTGTTGTTCCAGAAACTCTAGTAGCTGAACAAACTGTTGTGTCGATTCCTATTGTTGAAACTCCTGTAATTGAACAACCGCTTGCTCCTGTTGTAGAAGTTATTCCTCTTGTTACGATTGCTTCGATTGAAAAAAAACACGACCTGATGTTTTGCCCGGAATGTGGCCAGAAACTTCAGGGAGATGAAGTGCTTTGCCCAAAATGCTTATTTAAGCTGATTGAAGAACCGATGGGTATTACACCTTCTGCCCCGCCTGTTCCCGAGCCGGTGATTGAACCTTCTGTAATGCCTATTCCTCCTGTAATAGAAGAACCAGTTAAAGAACCAATCTCTGAAATTGCACCTCCAGTTGTTGAAACACCTGCAATTGAACAACCACTTGCGCCTGTTGTAGAAGTTATTCCTCCCGTTACGAATGCTTCGATTGAAAAAAAACACGACCTGATGTTTTGCCCGGAATGTGGCCAGAAACTTCAGGGTGATGAAGTGCTTTGCCCAAAATGCTTATACAAATTGGTTGAAGAACCAGTTGACACTACAACTCCTGCCCCGCCTGTTCCCGAGCCGGTGATTGAGCCATCTGTAATACCAATTCCTCCTGTAATAGAAGAACCAGTTAAAGAACCAATCTCTGAAATTGCACCTCCAGTTGTTGAAACACCTCTTGTTAAGGTTCACGATCTTTTATTTTGTCCCGAATGTGGCAACAAACTATTAGGAGACGAAGTTATTTGTCCGAAATGCGGATACAGACTTAGCGGAACACCTGCCAACATTGAACCTCCGATCACAATTCCTCCGGGTACACCTCCTGCACAGCCACCTGTAAATGTTTATACCCCTCCGGTTACCAATGTTTACGCGCCAAATACAAATCAGCCTCAGTACCAAGCTCCGATCAAAAAGAAAAAAACAGGCTTGATAATCTTCCTTATATTATTTTTTGTAATTGTATTGGGAGGCGGAACTGTAGCATTTTTGCAATACAATGGCAATATTAACATTCCCTTCCTCGAATCAGTAATTCCTCAGAAGGGCTCAAATTCAAGCGGACCGATTGTTACAGATCATACACGTTACTATGTGTGTCATTCGTTTGCGGCTGTTGGTACCAAAATGACTGTGATTGTTTCGGGTACCATTGTTTCTAAAAAGCCATACAACAATAAGGATGGTGCAATTGTTCAGTTCAAGAAAGCCATATCTAAAAAGTTCCCGAATGACTACATTAACTTCACAACAGTTTTGTGCGATCAGTATAAAACTTATCCTGAAGCAACATCGGGCAGAACAGCTACTTTGAAAGGTTACGATGCTGGAAAATACGATATAAAAACTGTGGATGTAAATTATTAATTCTGATTACACGCCTTATTTAAAGCGGCTTATCAATTGAGGTAAGCCGTTTTTCTTTTAAATAAAAAAGCGGTTTTATTTTCAGAAATTATTTGCCAGTATTTTGATATTTTTGTGCTGTCAATTCGAGATTCAAAGTTATTTTCTGAGAGTGGATAAGCAGTTTCAAAAGGAGACAGCAAAAGATATTCAGCATCCTGAACCACAGGATAGGCATATATTTTATCGCGGAAAGCCAAATGAGGAACAAAAGAATTTTGAGTCGAGACCGAAGCATTTTCCGGAATTTCATCCATCAATTGATACACATCATTAACATCGAAATTCCTGTTGTAGTGCATTTTTTGATACATTCTGATGCGTGCATGATCAACATAGCAAATGGTGTTGTCAAAAACTTTTAATGAAACCGCAAAAGTCAATACTGGAATCAGTATAACAAGAATCTTTTGGATCTTCAATTTTTTGATTTCTGAAATAAAACCAAAAGCTGCAATTGCAATTATTGGAGCAAATTCAACATTGTAATGTGCGCCAATTCCCCATGTTTCCGGAAAATCGTTGAACATTTTCTGTGCAATAAGAGGCACAATCATTATTAGATATTTTGGTTTAAAAAACAGGAATATTCCGCCAGATAAAAGAAACAAAATATAAAATTCTGCTTTCACATAATTGCCATGCAAATCGCCGGTATGGTTAATGAATAACAATTGCAATGTGTAAAGTGGCCTGGTGAAAATGGTTGTCAATGCTTCGAAAAAATTAGTACCAAGTGCCGTAAACTGAAAATGCTGATATCTTCGCCCTTCGGGAGCCAGTGAAGGAATGATATAATTTATTGCCAACACGAAAAATAGTAAAGCAAGAGCAGCAAAAATTCCCGAATATTTCCGAAGCAGTTTATCTTTGAAATAAATAACAAATAAAGCAATGGCAACAAAAAACATCCAGAAAGCCATATTTTCCTTAGAAAGCAAAATCAGGAGAAAAAAAAGTGAAGCAATATAAAATTTCTTCTTCTCAAAATATATCAAGAACCAAGGCAGCAATCCTGCGGCAATAACATTGCTATGATAATCAAAAGAAAGTGCACTGAACACGCCGAAGAACAAGAAATACTGGAGCATTGCAGCAATGGAAACATATTTTTGGCATCCCCTATTCTTAAAAAAAACATAAATACCCAAACCGCCAAACAATGAAGCCAGTACTTGGACCACAAGTAAAGTATACGTTCCAAAAATATAATATAAAGGAGAAATAATAGGAATTAGCAATTCCAGATGATCGCTGAGAATATTTCCAAATCCAGGTTTCAGAATAGTGCTGTTTGCAATACCAAAATGCGCATAATGGTAAAGCGACTGGTTGTAAATGCCAAGATCCAGAGCGTAAGTGCGAAAAAAATAATGATTAACGAATGAAATTAAGGAATAAATAATTCCAAAAAAAACAATGATAAGTAGTAACGGTAGGTTTTTCTTTTTAAACATTCATATTTCAATTTGCTAGCAAATATAATTGAAAAGATGGCAATTTTTGAAAATCATTTTTCAGAAAGCTTCACAATTTCAGTTGCAGCATGATTTCTAAATATTGGTCTGATTTTTTTTGAATATGATAAAAAATCTACAAGGATATTTTTACCTTTGCTTCCAAAATAATCACAAAAAACTTAAAGGAGGAACTATGGCATTTAATTTAAAAAACAGGAATTTTTTAAAAGAACTTGATTTTTCGAAAAAAGAATTGGTTTATCTTTTAGAATTATCTAAAGATTTAAAAAAAGCAAAATATTCTGGAACTGAGCAACAAAGATTAGCAGGTAAGAATATTGCTTTAATTTTTGAGAAAGATTCAACCAGAACCCGTTGTGCTTTTGAAGTAGCAGCTCACGATCAGGGCGCGCATGTAACGTATTTAGGCCCCAGCGGTAGCCAAATGGGACATAAAGAAACCGTAAAAGATACTGCCAGAGTACTTGGAAGAATGTACGACGGAATTGAATACCGTGGGTATGGACAAGAAATTGTTGAAGAGCTTGGGAAATTTGCTGGAGTTCCTGTTTGGAACGGATTAACAAACGAATGGCATCCTACACAAATGCTAGCTGATGTGCTAACAATGCTTGAAAACTCAGATAATCCTTTAGAAAAAATATCTTATGCTTATTTGGGTGATGCCCGTTTTAATATGGGTCGCTCTTTATTGGTTGTTGG
>JBBQSF010000026.1:0-26326 GCA_038214085.1 Bacteroidales bacterium
TCAGGGATCGGCAGCCGATATGATAAAAATTGCAATGATTCGTATTTTTAATGAAATGGAGCAACAAAAACTGAAATCAAAAATGATTATGCAGGTACACGATGAACTTGTTTTTGATGTGCTTAGGACTGAAGAAGAAATTGTAAAGAAAATTGTGATGGAAAACATGAAAACCGCAATGCCAATGAGTATTCCGGTGGAAGTGGAAATGAGTGTCGGCGAAAACTGGCTGGAAGCGCACTAAATAAAGAAGACCCAGGCTCCAAGGTATAAATTCCAAAGCATATATTGTCAGCGCCTCAAAAACGCTGATTGTTTATTGGCCAAATGTTTTTTGGAAATCAAAATTTGGCGATTGAAAGGGCCGTCAGCGCCTCACTAAGCAAAGGCATTAGCGCGGGCAAGTTGAGTCGTTGACTGTGGGCAGGACAATTGTTTTTAAAATTAAACTTTGGCGATTGAAAGGGCGGTCAGCGCCTCACTAAGCAAAGGCATTAGCGCGGGCAAGTTGAGTCGTTGACTGTGCGCAGGACAGAATTGTTTTTAAAATTAACCTTTGGCGATTGAAAGGGCGGACAGCGCCTCACCAAGCAAAGGGATTTGTGCGGGCAGGTTGAGTCGCTGACTGTGGGCTGGACAGAATTGTTTTTAAAATTTTGTGATAGAACATTATTGCCCATTTCATGCTTGCAGATTGAATTTTTAGAAAAAATATAGCAATAATATTTCCCTCTTCTCCTTACTGCTCCCTCTTTTGCAGCTTCAACTCTTTTTCTGCGGCAGCAAATAAATCGTCAAGGCAATTTAATGTTGTCGATTTTTGTGCAATTCCTTCCGAAAATGTGACATGTGCTGAGGTAAATTCTTTGAGAGAAACAAAGTTGTAATTTTTAAACTGGAGTTTTATTCTTGTTAGAACTTCCTTTGTTTTGCCGATATCCATATTTTCAAATGCAATCACAAATTCATCGCCCATCCTGAAACGCCCGACCAGCGTTTGTTCTGGTAAAAATTCTTTTAAATTTACGCAAAATTCTTTCAGTACCTCATCCCCAAGTTTATAGCTGTGCAGGTTGAATTTCCTGAAATTATCAATATCAATTATTGCAATGCTGAAAGACGAATTTGCCTCAATTCTTTTTTGTAGCATTTTGCAAAATCCTTGATAGTTAGGAAGTGCAGTAAAAGGATCGGTTTCAGTTTTCTTGAGTAAAAGCACTATCCGTTTGCACTGCAAAATAATAATTGTAAAAAGAATTACAATAACTGCAGCAGAAACAAATAAAGCAATAGTTTCCATGATCAAAGATTATCCTCTTTTACGAAGAAGAAATTCTTTTTTCTGCAGATAATCATAACGAAGATTTCTGCCCGGCTGATAACACAATGCCATGATGGAATCCTGGGCTTCTTTAATGGTGCTGTATTCCGCAAAATCAAGTGTTCGGATAATGGCTTCAAATACGCGGATTGCGCCTGAATGATCAGCCAATAAAATCCGTTTTCCAAGATTTTTTTTAAGCAGATCAACGAATGTGAATGCAATTCTCCAGTCGGCTTCAATCAGCGTTTCCCCTTCGGGGTAATGATAGAATCGGTTTTTAAACATTTTCGCAACTTTGGCCTGAATTTCCGGTGTGGGTTCCTTGCCACCGCTATATATCCGGATGGCTTCATTCGTGATTTCCTTTTTATTTCTAAAAGTCAGCGCCCCGTATTTTTGCGAGTTTATTCCAAAAAGCGCATTAAATGTCATGTTCGTATATCCAGCTTCTTGCAGAAAGTATCGTGCTGTTTGTTCCGTGTTTTCTGATTCGCTGCCGTAAACCTGAATTGGCGTGTCTTTCGACCACGACCATAAAGGGTATCCGCTTTTGTCAAGAATATCAACAGCTATTTTGAAATCTTTTCCAAGTTCTTTTGCTGTTGTAACACCATCATCTTTTAAAAAATTACTTAGAGAACCTGTTATTCTTCTGTTTTTGTCCCATGTGTCCCAATATCCTGATCCTACAAATTCAGGATTTTCACCGCCGGATTCATGAACGGATTTTCCGTGACGGATAAGAAGAAGCTGTGTTTGATTTAATGGAACATAAGCCTGTGGAAAGATAGGAATGGCTTTCTCATTCGGCAGCCACACAAGGGCTTCCTGCATAAAAAGTCCGCTGCCATCATCAAGCGCACGCCCAATGGTTCGTCTGGAGCCATCAAGATTTGTCGCCATATCATCGGCCAAAATTATTTTGGAGCGGTATCTTGTCATTGCAGATCCTATACTTGGTATGTTTTGGGGACACAGGGAATCGTTGAATTTTGTTATGCTGAAACCTTGCAAGAGAAGCCTTCGGAAACTGTCATTTTTAATTAATCCGTTCCATGCAAGGTAGAATAGATGCGGATCTCCGTTGGGGATCATGTTTTTGATAAACTCGTATTTGCTCTTGATATAGTTTTGTGGCGAAAGATCAATTTCGAGATTCTTCAGGAAGAAATAAATGTCCTTACTGATAAGTTTCAGATTATTGATAAAATCAATGGTAACATCATCTTCAGAGATTTTTAATTTGTTTCCGTAAACAACTTTTAAAAAAGCAATGTCCTCTTTAACGCTTTTTTCGGTGTGGCAATTGTGAAATTCATTGTGTTCGCGCTGATTAAAAACAGTTGAAACAATTGATGTCAGTTTTTCGGTGTTCTTTTTTTCTGTTGTTCCTTTTGTTAAAGGCTTTGAGGAATGAACATTTCCATCGATATTTTTTTCTTTTCCCATGGTAGTATATTTGAAAAAGTAGTAATTAAAAAATTAAAAAAGAGTGCAAAATTAGTAAAATTAACGCAAAAATCCTCGAAATAATTGTATTATTTCTTTCTTAAAAAACTGCAATGTTTGTTGACCCTTGAAATTTGTTAATTTTGCAAAATAAAATTTCATTACCGTTATGGCTTATAATCTGCGAAAAGCAAAAAAAGAAGACTTGCCTGAGATACTTTCATTAATCAGGGAACTTGCCAAATATGAACGTGCACCACAGGAAGTAACAGTTACGTTGGATGATTTGGAACGCGATGGATTTGGAGAACATCCTATATTTGAAGTGATACTTGCAGAAGAAAAGGAGCAAGTGTTGGGAATGGCTTTTTATTTTTATTCCTATTCAACCTGGAAAGGGAAATGCATTTACCTTGAAGACATCATTGTTAGAGAAGCATTTCGTGGCAAGGGAATCGGAAAAATATTGTTCGATGCCGTGGTTGAAAAAGCAAAAGAAGTTGGAGCAAAACGACTACAGTGGCAGGTACTTGACTGGAACGAACCGGCCATTAATTTCTATAAAAAATACAACGCATTGCTTGATTCTACATGGATTTCGTGCAGGTTAACGGCAGAACAAATTAATAAATTCGGCGAAAAATAATCAAATATTTAAAAAGTGAAATTCATTGGAATAATTCCTGCCCGTTACGAATCATCAAGGTTTCCTGGAAAACCATTGCAAATGATTTGTGGTAAAACCATGATACAGCGTGTTTATGAACAATGCAAAAAAGCAGAAGTGTTCATTGATGTTGTGGTTGCAACAGATGATGCCAGAATAGCTGAACATGTTGCTGATTTTGGAGGAAAAGCAATCATGACTTCGCGAAATCACAAATGTGGCACTGAGCGATGTAACGAAGCAATAAAAATACTTAACAACAATGGAATCTATTCCGATACAGATGTTGTAATTAATATTCAAGGAGATGAGCCTCTGATCAATCCTTCTCAATTGGAACTTGTTGCAGACTGTTTTAAAAAAACGGGTGTTTCAATAGCAACATTAATGAAAAGGATTTCTATTGCAGATGATATTATTAATCCCAACTGCATTAAGGTAGTATGTAATAAATTTTCAGAAGCATTGTATTTTAGCCGTTCGCCAATTCCTTTGCTTCGGGGTGTAGAAAAGGAAAAATGGATTTCAAAAGGCATTTTTTACAAGCATATTGGAATCTATGCCTATAAAATTGGGATATTAAACAAAATAACCAAGCTGGAACCAACCTTACTGGAATTGTCGGAATCATTAGAGCAGTTGCGCTGGCTTGAAAATGGAATTAATATAAGGGTTGCACTTACTGAGTTCGACAGCCATTCTGTAGATGCCCCTGAGGATGTGCTTGTGATTGAGCGCATGATAAATAAAAATTCAAATTAAATTTTTAAATGATTGGTCAATATTTATATGAATTGTTATTTCAGTTTGATACTGTTACAATTCCTGGTTTCGGAACTTTTGTGAAATCTGCAGAATCAGTTCCTGTCCACCCGGTGGAAACCGTTTTCAGCCCGCCGTCCATTATGCTGAAATTCGATGACTCCAAGCAGGACAACGATGGCGTTTTAGCCAACTACATTGCTGAAAAAGAAAAAATACCTTTTTTTGAAGCGCTCAGCAGAATTAGAACTTTTGTTGTGGATTTTCAACTCAAACTTGAAACAGATAAAATAGTTTTACTGGATCAGATTGGCACTTTTTCAAAAAGCGGAGATCAGCAAATATTTACTGCCAGTCAGGGAACCTCTTTTGAAACGGTTCATTACGGATTAACTTCGGTACAAGCAAAACCCATAATTCGCGACAGACCAGTTGCCCCAACAACAATGCTTCCGAAAAAGAAAAAAGCGCCCATATTGAAGTATGTTTTGTTGTTATTTGCTGTGCTGCTTATTATTGGCGCTGCTATTATTTTCCTGTTAAAGCCATATAAAAGCCCTAAGTACAGCGAATATTTTAAATCAATTCCAATTTTAAATGAACAGGATAATGCCATAGGCTGTTTGCAGGGAAAGAAAACCAGTACTTACAGCTCCATATCAAATAATTTGATCAGGATAAATTATAACAATGTGCCTAAGAAGGAATCCATAGTTGAAAAAGTTGAAGAAAAACAAACGGAAATTTCAACAAATGTTGTGCAAGCCAATCAAAGCGGAAATTATCTGATTGTGGCAGGTAGTTTTAAATCAAAGGAAAATGCAGATAATTATTTGTCCCGGATAAAGTCAAAAGGATATTCACCCGAAATTATTCTGGCATCAAACGGTATGTATATGGTTACTTATGGTCGTTATAAGGATATTAATTCAGCAAATGCTGATCTTGAAAAGATTAAATCTTCAGAAAATCCGGCAGCCTGGGTACTTAAATATTAATTTGTTAAAAAAGTGGCAAAAAGAAAACTTCAAAAATTTGCTGAAGTCAGCACCTTCAATAATGTTTTGCAGCCAATAAAGGAACAATATCTTCGCGAAGGCTTTGATTTAAAAGGAAAATGGGTATCTCAGTTTTTTGAAAACACAAACCCTCTTGTGCTTGAACTTGGTTGTGGGAAGGGAGAATATACAATTGCCCTTGCAAAGAAATATTCTGATAAAAACTTTATAGGAATTGATATTAAAGGAGAGCGCTTATGGCGAGGGAGTAAAACTGCTCTTGAGGAAAATATAATAAATGTTGGTTTTTTAAGGATACGAATAGAAATGATTGAACATTTTTTTGCGGCTGAGGAAGTTTCCGAAATTTGGATTACATTCCCAGATCCTCAACCCAACAAACCCAGGACAAAGAAACGATTGACTTCTCCTGAGTTTTTAGAAAAATATTCTAAATTTCTGAAACCCGCGGGGATATTACATCTCAAAACCGATTGTGCGCCTTTCTTTGATTACTCTATTGAAACAATTAATGCAGGTGGTCATAAACTGCAAATTAATACACACGATTTATACCATTCGGATATCAAAGGGGATGTTCTGGAAACACAGACACATTATGAAAAATCTTTTTTAAAGAAAGGGATTCCTATTTGTTATATGTCGTTTTTATTAAAACAAAAAGGCTAAATTTCAGTGAATTCAGCCTTTAAAAATAATAAAATTCCTGCGTCAATTCTGTATGAATAGCTCTTATCTGATAAGCGTTACCGAGCCATGCTGACCGTAATCCTTTAAGTCCGATTTTGCATTCAGTAAAAAGTAATAAGTACCATCTGAAGCCATTTCGCCCGAAAGTGTTTTTCCATCCCATAATACAGAAGGATTAAAGCTTTCAAAAATCATTACACCCCATCGGTTGTAAATCTGAAGGTGGTATTGGGTAATGCCGCTGTTACGGATTTCAAAATAATCATTAAAGCCATCACCATTTGGAGTAAACACATTTGGCACAATAAGGCCTTCGGCAACAGTTAACAGAATGCAAACGGAATCAATACAATGAGTAGGACTGGTAGCCCACAAACAAACATTATAAATTCCAGGTGCAGTGTACATGTGAAAAGGATTTTCCTGTTCTGAAGTCATGCCATCACCGAAATCCCAGAACCATTCAGAAGTATTAAAACTTGTGTCAATAAAAGAAATAAGATCATAAGCAAAAACATTTACAGAATCATGAGGAATTACCTGAAAACCGGCAATAGGACTCGAATTAACTGTAACTAATAAGTGGGACATTAGCGAAATGCAATATCCGAATGCAGAAATTTCCTGAACAGTAATAACGCCAACTCCCGTTTGTGTCCAGTCTATATAAATGTGATTTAAAGTAGAATCTCCAACAATATTGCCACCAAAAACAGTCCAGATATAATGATCGTTAGGATCGCCCCAGGCTTCATAATAAACAGGATCGGTATTGTCGCAAACTACATTGGGACCGTTTATGGCAACTGAATCAGGAACATTTGCAATTAAAGAATATGGGTCGTATGTAAATGAATTCCAGTTAGATTTGGTGATTCCGTACATTGGGCTATAAATCTGAGATGTAGGTTTCATGTTTGCCCAAATACTTGGAACAGAACTTCCGTCCCAGTTTGCCATTCCATTCCACGGACCATCAGTGATGTGATCGAAATAAATGGTAATATTAGCGGGAGTAGTACCGGTTAATCTGTTAATTCTATGAAAAAAAAGCGAATCAACAAGACAGATGGTAGTGTCCTTGCTGTGAAAATTGTATCCGTTGGCTGAAGGATCATGATTGTAAAAACCAACTTCGTAAACATTAATATTGGTAACAGATGGCGAAATTTCAACAGGGCGGAATCGTGTGGCTCCTTGGCTCGAACCCATTGGGAATATATAAGGTCCGATAAGCGATGTGGTTCTGGTTAACCAGCCATTGTCGAGGTTGCTTATAAAACCTGAAGTGCGTGTAATTGCAAGAGGATTGGTGTTAACCACAAACATGGTGTTGTTATCAAGGGCAAGTTCCCTGTCGTTCAAATTAAGAAAGTGATATACAGTCTGATTCAGAGTAAGAGATTTTATTCCTGAGCCTGTTAAAGTAAGGTCGTAAAAGTCAGTGTTTACCGAACCTGTTAAAAGTTGATTTAATGTAACAGGACCAATGGGACTTAAAATATTGTTAAGGATTAATTCGCTTGTACCTCTGCGAAACAATCCATTGTTTTCCCAATTTTTTGATATTTCATAAATTCCATTTCCGGAAATTGTTCCATTGTTTTCGAGGTTGCCTGCAATATAAATATGTCCTAAGTTGTAGAGTGAATCTCCGATATTATTAACGGTTCCATTTACATATATAACTGATCCTGCTCCGGCATAAAAGGAGGCTCCATTGTTTGTAACCAACGCTTGACCTTGAAGATTAGCCGTAAATAGCAAACAAATCAAAAAAGTGTTTATATAAAAAAACAGCTGTTTTGTAAAAGTATTTACCATATTTTAAGGTATTTTTTTGCAGATGAATCAACAAAAATAATCAAATTTGTTAATAAATATAATTTTCTGACATTTTTTTTCATCAACAACTAGTTCTTACGAATTATTTGAAATTAAGTTGCCTTTATTTTTTGGGTTTGTATTTTGATTTACTCAGAATTACTTTGGAATCCTGATTTATAAAAAGTTCCTGAAGGGTTACTTCTTTATTTGTTTCCATATATGCACGTATGATTTGCCATCCCACCCATACACCGACTTTCGGGGGCGATTGTTTTGAGAAAACGGAAGTAAAAGGGCCATCAGACAATAATTTCATAATCATTGTGGTTTCAGAACTGTAAAGCATTTTTTTGTCTATAATAAACGACCATACGTTGGATTCGTTGGTGGTGCACCAATCCATTTGTTTTGATGTGTATGAAATTTTTATCGAATCGGGTATGTCGGGAAGTGTGGCATCCAAAAAGTATAGAATTTTTCCTTCATACAAGATATAATCCAGAAAATTCTTGTTTTCCTTACTATTGTCAACTAAAGTATAAGCAATTGCACGCATACAATCGGGCAAAATAGATTCTTTTCGAAAACGGTAAAGCCTGTAAACAGGTAGCGAAAGCATTTTGTAATTTTTATTTGAAGCCCCCAGATACATATCCAAAGCAACAATCATTACACTATCGGCATATTTAACAGGCATTTCTGCGTCCATTCCTGAAACATAAGTAAAAACTTGTGGTGTTTTTTTCTTGGGGTAATAATGCTTGAAATAACGGAAAGCACTTGTAAATTGCTTTTCGAGATCTGTAAGATCGGGATATTTTTTTATGCAATCATCGTACAGCGTATTAATTAAAGGATCTGTAAGGTAATTCTTTATCTGAATAACATTGGTGCTGTCCTTAAGGTCACCATCCAAAAAAAATGAATATTTTGGCTTGAGTTTTATTAAATCTTCATTAAGATTTTTGAGCCTTACACTGAATAAATCTTTTTCGTAACGGTTTATTTTTACAGTAAAAGTGTCTTCTTTTGCCAGCTCAACCTTTTTTACACGCGAATTTTCGTTATTGCAATTATTGCACGAAATTGCGATACCCATCAAAAAAATAACGATTAAATAAATTGTTTTGTTCATTTGTCGAAAATATTTTACAAAAATATATTATCTTTGAAGCAAAATTCAAAAATATGAAAAAGATAGCAATTTTTACATTCTTATTTTCCATTTTATTTCTTTGCAAAACTGTTAATGCTCAGGAGGATGAAAATAATCTTAAAAATTTTAGGTTTGGATTGCACGCCATCCCTGCAATTGCTTGGTATAAACCTGATGTTGTAAAATCCTTTTCTTCTTCGGGGAGCCAGCTAAAGTTTGCGTATGGTCTAGCTACAGAATTCCGCTTAAATAAAGTAGCTTCTTTTGCAACTGGAATTAATATCAGTTATTCTGGTGGCGGCTTAAATTTCCTTGATGATTCTGTTCATTATGAAGTAGTTACTGATTCAAAAACTGATATTTTTTATATCAAGGAAAGAATATTTAACACAATATATGCAGATATTCCCATTACTTTAAAAATGAAAACTCCAGAAATCGGAGCGATGACCTATTTCGGACAATTCGGAGTAAATATGGGGATTCGCACCAAAGCGCGAGCAACAGATAAAGTAATCGTTAATAATCCCTCTGGGCCTGAAGTTACTCAGGACAATGTGGACATCACTAAAGATATAAGTTTTGTGCAGTTGGGATTGAATGTTGGGCTTGGTGCTGAATACAATCTTGCTGGCAGTACTTCGCTTGTTTTCAGCGTAAATTATCATAACGGATTTACCAATATCACCCAAAAAGAATCTGATTATTTAAAGGACAAAAAAGGAAATCCTTTAAAGTTAGACAACCAGTCCAATTATTTCTCAGTAACTGTTGGTGTGTTATTTTAATTCATAGATACTTCACATAATCCCGGTTCTCTTTGGAGCCGGGTTTTTTATTTTTTGTAAACCATGAAAATAGCATTAGCTCAGCTTAACTTTCACATTGGCAATTTTGAACAGAATACCCAAAAAATCCTTACCAGCATTGCCCTCGCAAAAAAGGAACATGCCGATCTGATTGTTTTTCCCGAGATGGCCATTTGTGGTTATCCGCCTAGAGATTTTCTGAGTTATAATGATTTTATCAAAAAAAGCATTGCAGCAGTTGAGCACATTGCGACATATTGTGAAGGAATAGCTGCCATTATTGGTTCCCCCGATTTTAACACCAATCCCAAAGGAAAAGATTTGAATAATTCTGCATTTTTCATTAACAACGGAAAAATTGAAAAAAAAATCAACAAAACGCTTCTTCCCAACTATGATATTTTCGAAGAATACCGCTACTTTGAACCCAATACACAATTTGAAGTAATAGAATATAAAAACCAAAGAATTGCACTCACAATTTGCGAGGATCTCTGGAATGTGGGCGTTAATCCGCTATACACTGTAAATCCAATGGATGAACTAATAAAGCAGCATCCAGATATAATCCTCAATATTGCAGCATCTCCATTTAGTTACCAACAGGAAAAAACACGGAAAGAAATACTTGCGAAAAACGCCAGAGAATATAATCTTCCCGTTTTATATGTAAACCATGTCGGCGCTCAAACAGAACTCATTTTTGATGGCGGCTCGCTTGTGATGAATGCCAAAGGCGAATTGGTAAAGGAATTGAAATATTTTGATGAGGATTTTTGTGTAATTAACACAGACGAAATAGATGCTTCTGAACAAATTTCAGAATCAGAAAATAACATTGAAGCAGAATTGATTCATAATGCATTGGTATGTGGAATTAAGAACTATTTTCAGAAACTAGGCTTTACAAAGGCAATTCTTGGTTTATCCGGAGGCATAGATTCGGCAGTTACACTGGTTCTTGCAGAAAAAGCCTTGGGAAAAGAAAATGTAAAGGCATTGTTGTTGCCTTCGCAGTTTTCGTCAGATCATTCCATTAATGATGCAAAGCAACTTGCCGAAACCATTGGTGTTTCGTACGAAGTCGTTTCTATAGAAGAAACCTTTAAAGCTTTTGAAAGCACCTTGAATCCATATTTCAAAGGGTTGCCCTTCAACCTTGCCGAAGAAAATATTCAGGCGCGTATCCGTGCTGTTTTGCTGATGGCTTTTTCGAATAAATTTGGCTATATTTTATTGAATACTTCAAATAAAAGTGAAGCAGCAGTGGGTTATGGAACACTTTACGGTGATATGTGTGGCGGTTTGTCGGTACTTGGCGATGTATATAAAACTCAGGTGTATAATCTTGCAGCTTATATAAATAGAGAAAACGAAATTATTCCAATTAATTCAATTCTCAAACCGCCTTCGGCAGAACTGCGCCCTGATCAAAAAGACTCCGATTCACTACCCGAATATGATATTCTAGATAAATTGCTTTACCAGTATATTGAATTGTCAAAGGATCCAGAAGAAATAATTTCAATGGGGTTTGATAAATCCATGGTAGAAAAAGTACTTCGAATGGTAAATTCCAACGAATGGAAAAGGTACCAAACAGCACCAATACTAAGAGTTTCAACTAAGGCATTCGGTATGGGTCGTAGAATGCCAATTGCGGCAAAGTACCTGATATAATAAATGATATCGGCTTATTCAACATAAAATTTCCAGGAACAGTAATAATCTTCTGGGTGTTCATCGGGTGGGCAACAAATGCATCGTGTTTTTATTCTATTGTCAATTGCTGAAGCAAAAGTAGGATATTCGCTCAAGCCTGCCGATTTGCAAGGATAATCAGTCAATCCTTTTCGTTTGCGGGCAGATTGAACCCTGCAGTCGTTCATTTGAAAAATAAAACTGTTGGCAGTTTCTTCTACTATCGATTGTTTATTTACAAAGGCATACAGCCTAAATTGCAAGGCTCTTTTCAATCCTTCAAGTCCTGAATTTTCGGGAATACTTACCAAGCGTTTGATTGACCAGGCTTCAAAAGGAGAAAATTGTTCCCAGCAGGAATCATTGCACTTTTTAGCTGTTTCCATACCAAATTTATTTTCCACAGTCTGAAACCAGATGCCATCATTTGCAAGCCAATTAATTGCAAGTGCTTCTGTTAAATCTTCGATTTTGTTGTCAGGAACTTCTTTCAGCGAATCAGGGCTATTATCAATAATTTGAAAACCGATTACTTTTGAAAGTCTTTTCATCTGAACTTCTTGGCTAATATTGTTTACCGAATCCATTATCCTATATGCGCTTTCTTTGCCAAGAAATTTAGAAACCTCAGCAAACCACATGGCATGGTGCATTGAAATTCGGTGTAAAAAATCAATGATTAATTTGATTTTAAAAGGAGTGTTATTTTCCATAAATTACAAAAAAGAGGCTGTTCGTTTATTGAACAGCCCCAATGATAAATATAAAACATTAAACATATTCTTTTACTTCCACTTCGCCGCTGAGAACAAGAAATCCATTAAGTGCCAAGGCTTCCATTTCGCCTTCGCCCGGATAAATCCGAACTGGACCAATGTGTTTAACGCGTTCGGTGATATCGTCAACAATCATTGCGCCGTAAGCAATTCCACCGGTTAGAAGAATTCCGTCAACTTCGCCTTTAAGCACAGTGCTTAGTGCCCCTATTTCCTTTGCAACCTGATATGACATTGCATTGTAAATCAATTTTGCAAACTGGTCACCATCCTCAATACGCTTCTCTATATCAATAGCATCGCTGGTTCCAAGGTACGCTGATAGGCCTCCTTTTCCTTTGATTTTTTTCAGAATCTCAGCTTTGGTGAATTTTTCTGAAAAACACAATTCCACAAGCTGACCCACAGGCAATCCACCACTACGTTCGGGCGACATTGGGCCATCGCCATTAAGGCCGTTATTCACATCGATAATTCTTCCCTTTTGATGTGCTCCGACAGAAATTCCTCCACCCATGTGCGCAACAATAACATTGATTTCTTCGTAATGGGTACCGCTGTCGCGGGCAAAAGTGCGAGCAACAGCACGCTGGTTAAGGGTGTGCAGAAAGCTTTTGCGTGGAAGTTCTGGCATTCCTGAAATGCGTGCAATTTCATCAAGTTCGTCCACACATGTAGGATCAACAATTATTGCAATAACATTGTTGCCGATTTCTTTAGCGATTTCAAAAGCAATCAGACCTCCCAGGTTGGATTCATGCTCACCCATTGGATGGTGAATATCATAAATCATTTTTTCATTAACCTTATAAACACCGCCAGCAATTGGTTTCAGAAGGCCTCCACGACCAACAACGATATTGATTTTTTTTATATCGATATCATTTTTCGTAAGTTCTTCGGTAATGGTATTTTTTCTGAATTCAAACTGATCCGGAATTTTTTCAAATTGATGTATTGTTTCCTGAGCGTGTTTGATATTGGTAAGAAAAATCTGCTTACGGTTATCATACACCGCAATTTTTGTTGAGGTTGATCCAGGGTTAATAGCGAGAATCAGCTGATTCATAAAAAAATATTGAATTAAATTAATACTATTTGGCAATCATTGCTGCGAGAGCTATGGAATATAACTTTGTGAGCTCACTATCGCCACGGGATGTAAGAATTGCAGGAACTTTTGCGCCAAAAACAACAGCTCCGAGTTCTCCCTTGCAAAGTTTGGTATTTGTTTTAAAGAAAACATTACCAGATTCGATATTCGGGAATAGAATTGCATCAGCATCACCACCCACAGGGCTTTTAATTTTTTTAATTTCGCAACTTTCCTTATCAATAGCTACATCCAGAGCAAGAGGTCCATCAATTATGGCGCCTTTAATCTGTCCGCGATCAGCCATTTTCGAAATAATAGCAGCATCTACACATGCAGGCATACCTGCCGACATTTGTTCGGTGGCAGCAAGCAAAGCAATTTTTGGTTCATCAATACCAAGGGCTTTTGATGTACGAATGAGGTAATTAACTATGGCAATTTTTTGCTTGAGGTCCGGCAACGGAATAATAGCCACGTCAGAAACTACAAGCAGTTTGTGATAATTTGGAGTTTCAATTACAGAAACATGGCTAAGGATTGCATTCGGGCTTTCCATAATGCCTTTTTCTTTGTTTAGAATTGCACGCATGTACTTGTCGGTACTCACGAGACCTTTCATGAGAATTTTTCCTTCTCCAGCATTGATAAGGGCTACAGCCTTCTCCGTTGCTTTTACTTCATCGGCTTCTTGAACAATTGTAAACTTCGTTACGTCATAATTGTGTTCGGCACAAACTTTTTTAATCGTTTCCTCGTCGCCAACAAGTGTTGCATCAATAAGTCCCCTTTCTACAGCAGCATAAACAGCCCCGATAGTGTGTGAGTCGTTTGCATAAGCTGCAACTAATCTTTTTTTCTCTTTGCTTTTCAGCACATCAAACATTTGTGCTAATTTGGTGATAGTCATGATTTCCTCCGGTTTTTTATAATGTTAAGAACGTATATTTTATTGTTTGCTAAAATATAAAAAACCTTTCACAAAAAAGGGGTAATTTAATATTTTATCAAATTATACCTAACTGTTTGTGAAAAGTTCGACCGAACAGCCAAAAAGGGTTATATAATTAAGTATTTTTTACTTCGAATAGTGATCAATCATCTTCACAATAGCAGCCCGACAAACCGGGCAAAAATTATTATAAGAAATGGATTTCATTGTGCAGTCGTACATTGGCCGGTACACCCCTTTTGCCATATATCCACCTCCTTCAAAAACCCCTACTTTTTTCTTGTATTGTTCTTCATCAGGTGTTGGAATGGGAACGCTTTTCGGAACCATTTTCTTCCATTTTACATTAAAATTTACCATTGTGGTAATATTGGGTTCCCATGGTTCAACCGTAAGCGGGTAAAAATCTTCGACCGAAACATCTGAGGTATAGTATTCATCGCCAAGACCGGCAAAGGCATGACCAAATTCGTGTGTACAGATATAATTTGCATAAATATTATCGGCAGCACATGTTGCATAATAATTATAAATGCCTCCTCCTCCATATTTATTGGTGTTTACCATTACAAATATCTGATCGTAAGGCGCATTTGACGCAAGATCGCGGAGGTTTTTATTGTCGTAGATCATAAGGTAGCGTTCGGAATCAAAAGTATAAAAACTCGAATTGGCTACAGTTGATTTCCAGATATTATCTCCAGGAATGTCGGTTCCCGATTCTTCCGAAAGTGCTTCAATTGACCAAATATTAAAATTATTTTTGAACTCTTTGAAAGGAGAACAATTGAGGAAATAATCGGCAAATTTTTTACAGTCTTTTTTCAACTTTGGGAGTTCCTCTTTTGTGTATCCATCAGGAATGATAACAATATCAACTTTTGTGGCTGATTCACCATTATTCACAATTTTAAAATTGTTATATTTTGCTCTTTTTTCCTGTGAAATGAAATAATTTTTTGGGTCAATTTTATAATCAAATTTTTTATGCCAAATGTTTTTTTTATCTCTGCTAAAAAATTCCAATCTCACTTTAGCTTTGGGGTAAGGCATTACAAAGGTTTCGGAGAATGAGCGGAATGTGGTTTTTGCTTCACTGGTGCTTTGCCATTCATTAAAAAGTGTTGAATAGCAGTAGGAATATATCAATACATTTGATGCACTATCATAAACCAGAACCTTGTATTTACCCATATCAAAATTATCGATAAGGTTTGTTTTTGAGCCACCCCAGTAAGGCTCTTTTATTAATTCGTCAATGGAGTATAAGTCAATAGTGTCATTCCCAGTATGAATGTAGTCAATCCGAAGTGTTTTATCTAGAAAGTAATCTTCAAAAGCTGCTTTAGAACTTAATGAAAAAGCAAATAAAAAAATCAGGGAACCTGCAATAAATGTTTTCATAAAAAAGCGTTGTTAATTTTATCAAAAGTACAAAAATCATACAATTTTCCGAATAGGATAGTTTGATGTTAAAAAAAATATCTAATTTTGAATACAGTTTCAAAAAAGAATGAATTTCTACTTTGTATATATAATAGGTATATTGGCGGCTAAGGTGTTTATAAACATTAAGGATCGCGACAATTAATATTTTGCAATTTCTTTTTCCCTGAGGGGAATTCCACGAATTATTCATTCAAATATCTTATTTTAAATATCTTAAAAAAAAATTATGAATCTTCCATTTGCTGAATCATATAAAATTAAAATGGTGGAAACTATCCGCCGCAGTACCCGCCAGGAAAGAGAAACCTGGATAAAAAATGCACATTATAATTTATTTAACCTAAAAAGCGAACAGGTTTTTATTGATTTACTTACCGATTCTGGAACCGGAGCCATGAGCGATAAACAATGGTCGGAAATGATGATCGGTGACGAAAGTTATGCAGGTGCATCATCATATTATAAAATGAAGAATGCAATAAAAGACCTTTTAAATTTTGATTATTTTCTTCCAACACACCAAGGTAGAGCTGCCGAAAATGTATTGTTTTCGGTACTTGTAAAAGAAGGCGATATCGTTCCTGGAAACTCACACTTTGACACCACCAAAGGCCATATCGAATTTCGCAAGGCAAAAGCAATAGATTGTACAATTGATGAGGCTTTTAACACAACACTTATACACCCATTTAAGGGAAATGTTGATTTGAATAAACTTGAAAATGTTTTGAAATCAAATCCCATAGAAAGAATTCCGTTTATCATAGTTACGATAACCTGTAATTCATCGGGCGGGCAGCCTGTTTCAATGGAAAACATGAGGGATGTTTATGCTTTGGCAAAAAAATACAATAAACCTGTAGTATTTGATTCTGCCCGCTTTGCAGAAAATGCATACTTTATTAAGATTCGCGAAAAAGGCTATCAGGATAAAACAATTCGTGAAATTGTGAAGGAAATGTTTTCTTATGCCGATGCTATGACCATGAGTAGCAAGAAAGACGCTATTGTTAATATGGGTGGATTTATCGGTATGCGCGATCCGGAGTTGTTTAAAAAAGCAAGTGTTTTTAACATTATGTTCGAAGGGTATCTTACTTATGGAGGTATGTCGGGACGCGACATGAATGCTCTTGCACAGGGACTTTACGAAGGAACAGAATTTGATTATCTCGAAACCCGTATTGAACAAGTTGCTTATCTTGGAAAAAAACTTACCGAATTTGGCGTTCCTGTTCAGCTTCCGTACGGAGGGCATGCAATATTTATTGATGCAAAAAAATTCCTTCCCAAGGTTTCGAAAGATCAGCTAATTGCTCAAACACTTGGAGTTGAGATATATATTGAGGGTGGTATACGTGGAGTTGAGATTGGCACATTGCTAGCTGATCGTGACCCGGAAACAAGGGAGAACAGATATCCAGAACTTGAACTTTTGCGACTGGCTATTCCACGCAGGGTTTATACCAATAATCATATGGATTATATAGCTGCAGCAGTTGGGAATGTGTTTGAAAGAAGAAACGATATTACCAAAGGGCTCTCAATTATTAGCGAAGCTCCGATTATGAGGCACTTCACTGTTGAGCTAGAACCAGCCAAAGATGCAGTTCTTGTGTAAAAAAAAATTAATTCATTATAAGCACAGTAAAAATATATTTACTGTGCTTTTTATTTGAAATGCTTATTTTTGATGAATATGGACAATGCTAAAAAAGAAGCCAGATACAAAAGGTTAGTCAGCCAGATTGAAGAACTTTTAAAAAAATGTGATAATGAAACCGCCCGAATGGCAACAATTTCGGCAGTGCTGTTTTATAAAATGGATTACTTTTTCTGGTGTGGTTTCTACAGGATTATTGAAGGGGAATTGATTGTAGGTCCTTATCAGGGACCACTTGCATGCCAGGTATTGACTAAAAATAAAGGTGTTTGCTGGGCTGCAATTAATCAAAATAAAACAATTATTGTTGCAGATGTTGAAAAATTTCCAGAGCATATTGCCTGCGATTCCAGATCAAAATCAGAAATTGTAATTCTTATAAAAAATAAAGATGGACATGTTGCAGGAGTTCTCGATATAGACAGTGATAAGTTAGGTTCATTTGACGAAACAGATGCCCGATATCTTGAAATAATTGTTGCATTGCTTTAATCCCTTATTCATGGAAATTGTTACAATAATAATTGTTGCCTTCGCTTTATCAATGGATGCTTTTGCTGTGTCGATGTGTCTTGGAACTTCAAGTCAGCAGCTAAAAAACAAAACAGCATTTACTGCGGCAATTTTTTTTGGTAGCTTTCAGGCGATAATGCCTTTAGTGGGTTGGAGTGCAGGTTTTTTCCTGAAAGATATCATTGAAACATACGACCATTGGGTTGCCTTTGGATTGCTGGCCATAATTGGTGTCAGGATGTTGGTTGAGGCCGCGAAAAGCGAATCCTGTAAAGGCAATTACAATAGTGGCAGCATATTGGTTATGCTCACACTTGCTGTTGCCACCAGTATTGATGCTCTTGCTGTTGGACTAAGTTTTGCTTTTTTAAAAATACCAATTTTGCTTGCTGTTGCAATAATTGGATTTATTACATTCTGGGTCTCATTTGTTGGTGTTTATTTGGGTAAGAAATTTTGCTGTATTCTGGGAAACAAAGCAGAAATAGCAGGTGGAATTGTTCTGATTGCAATTGGAGTAAAAATTTTAATAGAACATCTGTATTTTTCATAATATGTTGAGATTTTCTTGATTTCTACTTTTTTTGTATTGGTATTATTTGTCATGCTCAGAAAGCTGAAGATTTTTACAATCAAGCAAATGAGAATTTGGATTCATTTTGATACCAAAAAAAAAGAGCCCCTGTAAAACAAGGACTCTAGAAGCTTATTGGTACCCGGGGCGGGAATCGAACCCGCACTGCCGCAATGGCAACAGGATTTTAAGTCCTGCGTGTCTACCAGTTCCACCACCTGGGCAATAAAAGAACGAAAAAACCACGTTTTCCTGCTAATCTACCCCTCGATAACTATTGGGCTCACCAATTAGGCATTGTAAACGTTAGTTAAAAAAACTCTCTTTCGAGAGAAACCGGTGAGCGAAAAACGGGACTCGAACCCGCGACCCCGACCTTGGCAAGGTCGTGCTCTACCAACTGAGCTATTTTCGCATTTCAAACTGGGCTGCAAATATAATACTTTTTTATAAAAAAACATTTTTTTTCAAAAAATACTCTAAATATATACTTATCAAAGGAATTGCGCGAATCAAGCCAGCCCAGCTTTCTGATAAAACAGAAAAGTCCTCATTTTTTTATTTCGATGCAATAGCTTCTAGCACCTCTGCTTCAGCCATTTTTACTTTGGTTTCAATGCATTCAAGTTTATCAAGTATAATAATCAGATAATTGCCATGCTGGAAATAGGAATCTTCCCACGGAACCGAAAGTCCTGATTGCTGATCAACAGTAGTAACATTTGACGTGTTTAACAATTCATTTATCATATTAATGCTTTCAGTTTTTTCATTCAACATGGTAATAAGAAATTGCTGGTATTTCTTTATCAAACCTTTTAAAACTGCAGCTTGTCCCGAAACACCATTGTCTCCCCTCATTATTAATTCCGTATGATTCGTTTCATCTTTTTTTACGATAGATCTTAAATCAATTATACTGTCTTTTATGGATAGCGATTCGCTTCCTTCCACTGCAATTATAAGCTCACGTTTTATCGATTCAATTTTACTGCTTAGTTCATTTGTTTTTTCTTTTATAATGTTTGCTTTTTCTTTGTTTTCGATACTTCCGGCACTATCTATTTGCTGATACATCAACTTGGTTTTCAATATATAAAGTTGAGTCGTTTTTGCATTGCTTTCAGCACTAACTGCCATTGAAACAATTATATCGCGGCTTACATTTAATGAAAGCAGAGCGCTAAAAACAGATATATATAGCAACAGAAACATTATCCCTAAAAAATTAATTATTGATTTCTCCTTTTCCTTATTCTGATGGTATAGATAAACTGGTAAAAAATACAAAAACGGCAAAGGTACTCCCACAATCATTAGCAAGCTAGCTCCCGGCCAGTGCTGGACTTTAAATAAAGCCCCAATTACACAAATTAAAGCACATATAAATCCTGCGATATATAATGAAAGATGCTTTTTGCCAACACCGCGATAGTTATTTACAAAAGCCATTGGCAGAAAAACCAAAGCAAAAAGTCCGAGTCCGAAGGCCAGTAATATTCCGGCACCAGGCCAGTGCATCACTTTAAAAATTGCTCCAAAAGTAAAGATGTTGAGCAACACAATTCCGAAGATATAAATGAATTTTTTCATGATTTTCTGTTTTTAGGTTGCTTAATTAATTTTACTGCTTTGACCTGTTTTTGTCGATTTAATTTCCTTGTCATTTATTAAGGATTGTAAAACTTCCTGTTCTGCAAATCGAACATTTCGCCGAAACGAACTTAATTTGTTTACCACCGCTATTACTGGCAAATGGTAAAAATGATATAATTCCCAAGTCAGATTTGGCTCATCAGTTGATAATGGAATTGTGGTTTCAAGTGCTTTATCCACGAGAGTGGTTGCAATTTTATTCGAATCGCAATAGGTAAGAAAAGATTTTTTCAGAAATTCAATCTTTTGCTTTAGCTCTCTTGCTTTTCCGGTATTTCTGTTCTCATCGTTACCACAAAGGAAATTAGTGGGTTTATTAAAATCGCTTTTGTTCATGATCAATTTGGGGTTTTGGGAACACAATATCGCTTCTTTTTCAGAAACGCCATCCACAGCTTTTATCAGATCAATCTTAATGTTTTCAATATATTTTACCAGTTCATCGGCCATTTTTTTAGTTTGCATAAATCTTCTGAATATTGCAGTATCTTTATAAATACTGTCATTTGTATAATGAGTGATAATGGCATTATTTTTTTTCTCAATTAATTTGGTGGTCATAAGAATTTCTTCACCCGGTTTTTCATAAAATGAAAGAACATCTTTGGACACATTTAGTGCCAACAGAATATTAAACAGATTGAAAAAGAAAATGCCGACACATAAATATATAAAGCCTCCTTTTACGTATGATGAATCTTTGAAAGCCTGATATCCATAAACTGGAAGAAATACCGTAGTGAGCAATACAGCAGCCACAAAAAGCAAAGGACCTGCGCCAGGGTAATGCATTATTTTAAACAAATCACCCAACAGGTAAAGCGAAATTGAAACAGCTCCAAGAATATAGGCTGTTTTTAATTTTTGTGTTTTTCCTTCTTTTAGTTTAGATATGAGCAAAGAAGGAATGAATACAAGGCTTATTACAAGGTAACCCAGAAGCAATAAAATGTTGGCACCAGGCCAATGTTGTATTTTAAACAAAACGCCCAACAGTAGAGGAATTCCGCCAATTAATGCTATTATAAAAATAATAATACCGCCCTTCATTGTAATTTCTTTTTTCATTACATATAGTGCCGCAGGAAGAAAAACAAATGCCATCAGCACAAAGCTCAAAGCGAGAATGGCACCAGCTCCAAGAAAATGTTGAATTTTAAAAATAGCTCCAAGTGTCATCAGCGACATGGAGATCAGACCAGAAATTTTCATTGTTTTTTTCATGATTCTGTATTTTTTATCAATTAATAATAACGTATTCTCCTGTATTTTTTTTAACCCTTTGTTGCCGATTGCGCTATGCGTTTTGTTAAGTGCCTCTTCAAAAGACGAGCCTTGAATCATTTCTCGTTCCACCTGACAGCATATGTGATCAATGAGTTCTTCGCGCAAGTGCGAAAAAGTAATTCCCGATCGGGAAACCTCTTCTTCAATAGTATTAATGTTTTCTATGGTCAACTCTTGCATAACTCAAAGCTATATCCCGGGTTGATAAATGTGCCCATCATTTCAATAAAATCCTGCAATTCCTTCAACTTTTCTTTTGCAAGGTTCTTTCCGGTTTTTGTGAGTTTGTAATAAATACGTGTACGGTTGTTAAAAATTTCCGATTCGGTTTCCACTGCTCCATCGGTTTCCAGCTTATGAAGTATCGGATACAAGGCTCCAAATGTGAGTTTAACTTGCCCGTTCGTGATTTCCTCAACTTTCTGAGTGATTTCATACCCATACATTCTGTCATTTTCTGTCAATAGCTTTAAAACTATTGATTTCAGAGATCCTTTTAATAGTTCTTTTGATATCATATTGCTTATTGTGTTTTAATGTTTAATATAATAGAAACTTATATATTGCAAATTTAGTATATAAATAATTTGAAAAGCAAATTTTTTTAATGATTTTTTTATGATGAACAGGAAAGTAATTAGAATTCAGTTAATTAAAAGATTAACGGGATGCATATAAACTGTAAATATTAAACGAATGGGTTTCGGAAACATGAATTCGTAAAAAAAACCAAATTCAAATTCGTTTTTTAAAGACTATCAATAAGAAAATAACAGATAAATAAATTATAGCTATCGAGACGAACCAGGGACTTCACTTCTGAAAACAAAATTTAAAAAAACCCTGAAAATGTTTATTTTCAGGGTTTGTGGGCCCACCTGGGCTCGAACCAGGGACCCTCAGATTATGAGTCTGATGCTCTAACCAGCTGAGCTATAGGCCCGTCTCTAATAGACAGAGATTTAATTAGGGATTGCAAAATAACATAATAATATTCATTTTAACAATTTAAATTTGCAAAAAAAAATGCGATGCACTACAGAAGTATTATTTTCGATCTCGGAGCTGTAATTCTTGATATTGATTTTCAAAAAACCATTGATGCTTTTACGAAACTTGGAATTACTGATTTTGATTCCATTTTCTCTGCGGCTTTACAATCTGATTTGTTTGATATGCTGGACAAAGGAACAATTTCTATCGAAAATTTCAGAAAGCAATTGATCGCTATGTCAGGGAAAACGATTACAATTACTGAGTTTGATCAGGCCTGGAATTCCATGATTCTTGATTTTCCCAAAAAAAGGATAGAATATTTGCTGAACTTACGTAAATATTATCCTGTTTATTTGCTTAGCAATACTAACATTATTCACTTTCCCGTTTACAATAAATTACTCAAAATCAATTTTGGAATTGATGATATCCGTAATTTATTTGATCAAGTGTATCTCTCTTTTCAACTTGGTATGCGTAAACCTCAACCCGAAATTTTTCAACTTGTTATTAATGAAAACAATTTAAAACCAGAAGAAACACTTTTTGTTGACGACAATATCGACAACATTGAAGCAGCTAAAATCCTAGGTTTAGGAACGCTGCATCTGGTTTTTGGTATGACCATTGAAAAAGACCTTGATAAATTCCTGAATTCTTAGAATCGTCTGTTTTCCTCAAAGGTTCTCAATAATTCTTCAACTTCATCAATTGAGGAAGCAGAAAGTATTTTTATTTTTGTTTCTTTAAAGTGTTTAACTCCCCGAAAATATCCAGAATAATGTTTTCGCATTTCAGGAATTCCCCTTTTTTCACCTTTCATTACACATGAATGCTTAACATGCTCAATACAAATGGAAATTCTGTCCTTTAATTCAGGAGTTACAACAATTTCATTTCCTTCAAGAAAATTTCTAACTTCTTCGAATATCCATGGGTTACCAACCGATGCTCTGCCAATCATTAATCCATCAACACCATAATTGGTGAGCATTTCCTTTGCTATTCTTCCATCCGTTATGTCGCCGTTTCCAATTATGGGAATGGATATTCGCGAATTTGCTTTAACTTTTCCTATCAATTCCCAGTCTGCCTTTCCTGAATACATTTGCGCGCGTGTTCTTCCATGAATTGTAAGCGCAGCTATTCCTGTGTCTTGTAGTTTTTCAGCTAGATCTTCAATTATTTTTGAATTTTCATCCCATCCCAAACGGGTTTTTACCGTTACGGGAATATTTGTTGATGCAACAACAGCTTTTGTAATCTGAATCATCTTTTCAGGATTTTTAAGCATTGCTGCGCCTGCTCCTTTAGCCACCACTTTTTTCACAGGACAACCAAAATTTATATCAATAAATTCAGGCTGGTAAGCCTCTGCCATTTGTGTTGCAATTTTCATTGATTCAATTTCATGCCCAAAAATCTGAACAGCTATAGGTCTTTCAATGCTTTCAAAATTCAGTTTTACTGTACTTTTTACCGCGTTACGGATCAATCCTTCCGAAGAAATAAATTCTGTAAACACAATGTCCGCGCCATACCTTTTGCAAATCTGTCGGAACGACGAATCGGTAATATCTTCCATGGGTGCAAGAATAAGCGGAAGCCTCTTGAATGATATGTTCCCGATTTTGACGATAGCTGTTTTTTAAAAAAATGGTTGGATTTACAGAATAATTGCTACTTTAACGCAAAATTACAAAATTTAAAACAGATGAATCGAAAACCTATTCTGGGCAACTTTCCACCATATCTAAAATTAATGACCTTCGGGCTGGTTATCCTTTTCAGCATGATAATCGTTCTCCTTATAGGTATGCTTATAGCTATACCAATATTCGGAACTGATGCTATTTCTAATATGTCGAAAATGACAGAGACTTCTGATCCGTCATTAATTGCTATGGCTAAATATTTTCAAATTATAAGTCAGTTTGCCATTTTTATTATTCCTTCTATAATTTTTGCTTTTCTGGCTGGTCGAAATAGCATGAGATATATGAAAATTTCGCATAAACCTGAGTTAACAACGCTAATTTATGCAGGATTATCAATAATAGCAGCTATCCCTTTAATAAACTTTTTGGGAGAAATAAATCAGAATATTGCATTGCCATCTTCATTAGCAGGCATTGAATCGTGGATGCAGAATTCTGAAAAACAAGCAGCGCAACTTACCGAATTGTTTTTAAACGTGAATACGATAGGTGCTTTGCTGATTAATATCTTAATGATTGGTATCTTACCAGCAATTGGAGAAGAATTTCTTTTTCGTGGCATTCTGCAACGATTATTTCACGAATGGATCAAAAACATTCATGTAGCAATAATTCTTACAGCATTTATTTTTAGCTTTATTCATTTCCAGTTCTATGGGTTTTTTCCTCGTTTTGCACTGGGAATGGTAATGGGCTACCTGTTTTACTGGAGTGGTTCGCTGTGGGTACCCATATTGGTTCATTTTATAAATAATACTTTTGCAGTAGTTGTGTTTTATTATACACATCTTGAAGGATTTGGAAAAACCTATGAAACCGTTGGCACCAGTGAAAATTTAATGTGGATTGCATTGATAAGTTCTGCTATTGTCAGCATTTTACTTTGGAAAATATATTCTATTTGCAAAAAGGATAAGACTAATTTCCCTGCGGATGAATCATTACAAAAAGCAGAAACGGCAGGGACATAGACCGATTCTGCTTTGAGATGTAATGATACTGTTAACTCTATCGCAGTGTAAATAACACAGGAAGTTTAAACTGAACTCTTACAGGAATACCGTTTTGCTTTCCTCCATTCCATTTAGGCATTGATTTTATTACTCGGATTGCTTCATCACCACAGCCACCGCCAATATCTTTAAGCAATTGCACTCCAGTAATGCTGCCATCTTTTTCCACAACAAATGTAACTACTACTGTTCCTTTTATATTGGCTTCCTTTGCGGGAACAGGGTATTTGATGTTTTCGCTCAGGTATCGGAACATTTCTTCTTCACCACCCACAAAAGCGGGCATAACTTCCACTATAATAAATGGTTCTTCTACAGCTGTTTTAATGATAATATCTTCCTTTTTATCCCCAAAAAAAGTATTCTCTTTTACAGAGTCGATTCCGAAATTTTTTGATTTATCAATAAGATCCATCAGTCCACTGAAATCTTCAAGCGAATCTGCAAACACCACCTTTGGTGCAGTATAAGCAAGTACCTTTTCTTTGATTAGATCTACAGGTGGTTTTGGTAGCTCAATTAATTTATCTTTCGGATGTTTAAAGTCACCAATAGTAGTGGCATCATAATCTACCAAGATTTTCGTTCCTTTGTTCATATAGCTTGCAACAAGAGGAATGGCAAAGATCATAAGAAAAATTACCGTGCCAAAAAATAATGCACGCGCAACAACTTTGCTGCCTGATTTTCGGAGCTTAAAAGCGCCATAGTCTTTGTTTCTTTTTTCAAAGACAATTTCGTCGAATGTTGGAATTTGCTTTTTCATGATTTTTAGGTTTAAATTGATTGTAGTGCAATTTTAGGCAACAAACGGTGCAAATAAAACCACTAAAAAGTAAGCGTTGCCGACAACACGGCCATAGGTGATTATTAATCAGTAAACGGTTGAAGAATTAGATTTATAAAATTGATAATAGATATGTGAAAACGTGTCTGCCGATAGATGTTAAATACAGGTAGCTCCTAATTTCTAATGAAATTAATAATAAAAGCGCGCACTACCAGTGATCAGAGCCATTTAAAACACAAGCGAAAATATTCCAAGGATTTGAAAATTTTTATATTAATTGCTTAAAATATTATACTTTTGCAAACTTGGTTTTTCTCTCCGTAGCTCAGCTGGTAGAGCAATTGACTCTTAATCAATGGGTCACAGGTTCGAATCCTGTCGGGGAGACAAATGTTTCAATAGAAAAGAGTAAATATTCAATAGAAAAGAAAAAATATTTCCT
>JBBQSF010000027.1:0-26201 GCA_038214085.1 Bacteroidales bacterium
TAAAAACTTCTTAACAAAATCAGAACCGAGTAAAGCAATGCCAATCTGCTTGAGAAATATTTATTTTGCAATTTTAGCTTCATCCATAACAACAGGTCTTTTGTCGTGTAAACCTTCTGATGGTCGTAATTTGCCTTTTACCATAATTTTTTTATCAACAAAAGCTGCAGGGTCTTTAACAAGTTCGGAGAAATCAACTTGTATTTCTTCAACATTGTTTTGCGTTTCTGAATCAGCACTTTTCGAAAGCACGTTAATTGGTTTTTCCAATGCTAAAACATACGTTTTCATTTGGGTTTCGGAAGGTTCTGACAACGGAACCTCATACAATTTGCCTTGAATGGTAGCTTCTTTACCAAATTCAAAATCCTGAGCAGTTGTTTTCACTTCAACTGTGGTTGAATCTTTGTCGGATTTTATTGATTTGCTTGAATTGTTGCATGATGTACCAATTGCTATTAATGCAATAGCAACGCAACAACTATAAATAACTTTTTTCATTTTATTTTGCTTTTTTTAATTCAAGAAATTTTGAATCACATTTTTTAAAATTCGTGTACTGGTTTAATGAATTGCCTTCGTTTTGAATGAGCAATGTTTCATTTTCGTACTTTGCTTCTACATCGCCTTTAGGGCTGACACCATTGATAGCTTGAAGATTGAGATATGTTGTATTGTCTTGTTTTATAATTTCAACTTTACCTTCTGTTTTGCCCGATTTATAAGTGAAATTTTCGCCTGATTTCTGGATAATTATCGTCAGTTCACAAACGGATTTATCCACAATACTGTATGTTCCCGAATAATCAACAGCTGTAACCTTTGCAGCACTATCTGTTTTAACAACTGTACTGTCTTTTTGTTCATCAACTTTGCCCGATTTAGAATTGCATGAAGCAAATGTTAAACACAGGAATGACAAAGTCACCAACGAAGTGAAAATGTTTTTTTTCATAGTTATTGTTTTTTTTATAAACTTAAATTATTATTTAGTGCGTACATACTCTTTCAATATATACTTATTGTTTTCGGTTTTAGTAACCACAGCATTTACTTTGTAAGAAAGTGCCGGTGCATCATCCTGGCTCCACTTTGAAGGATCTGCATTTGCATCGCCAGTCCATCCTGAACCTGCAGTATAAACTTTTAATTCTGCTTTATAATCGGCATCACCCAAATCGCTAAAATTCACAACCTGAGCAAAAGTATATGCTTCGCCACCTGCATCAGGAACAGTATAAAATCCATTGCCATACTCCGCACCATCAACAGACTGGTGATTTGAAACTGATTTGCCAAAATACTTTTTTGCTGATTCATCAATAAAATCCTTTTTAATTTCCGAGTTATTCTCGCCCACTGACACAAATCGTTTATTGTTGTTAATGTAATTATGCATTACAGCAAAACGTATCAATTCGGCATCACCAATGCCCTTTTCCTGAGTAAAGGAGGCAAGATTTACTTCGGCAAAATTGCTAAAAAATAAATTCAAATCCTTTTGCTCCTTTGTGTTTAATTCAACTTTTACAGGTTCGTTTTTTTCAATTTCTTTGTTTTCAGAATCAGTTTTTTTTGTGGACGAATTACAGGAAAACATAGAAATTATGATCGTGCAAGCCAATAACAATTTAATTTTCTTCATAATTTTTTTAATTTAGTTATAGATTAATGGTTGTATTTTTAGTATTTTAAAATTGCTTAATATTAAATGCCAGCTATGGAGTCCATTGAGCGTGAACAATTCCTATTAGATAAACTTTATCATTTACTTTTTTAAAAATCAAAGTCAATACTTTCCAGTCAAGGCCTTCGCTTTTCTTATCCTTGCCTTTAAAATAATATTCAACAAAATCAGCATTTGGATAAATCGTTTTTATGTTGCTGCTTGTACTGCCTGTATTTGTAGATTTATTTAGCTGTTTCTTTGCTTCTTTTACAAAGTCTTGGTCGCAAATATATTGTTCAGTGTATTTGTTTATATTCATTTTTATTGGTTCACCAATGGCTTCATGAATTCCCCAAGTAAACGGCTCACCCGTTTTGCTTAATTCTAAAATTTTATCTTTTCCCAGAACTTTATCCGTGGCAGTATCAATAAATGATGAAGCAGAAAACCTTACTCCAACAGCAGGATCAATAAATTCAACAAATTCTTTAAAATTCTTTTCTTTTAACGAAGCAACAATTTTATCAGAAAGGGAAAGCAAATCAATTTGAACAATACTGTCTGTTTTGTTTTTATCTTCAGTAGCATTGTCGCCAGTTTTACTTGCAGAATTGCATGATATTACTGCGAAAAATGAAACAAAAGCGAATAATTTCAAAAACCTTATTTTCATAATGCAATCTTATTTATAGGTTCATTTATCTTATTAATTTAAATGATTATGGATCATATTTCTTTCAAGTAAATCAAATAATTGCCAAATATATAAAATAATTTTTAAGTATTTTAAATTTTTCGATATGAAAAAAAAATACAATTAAGAAACTGTTTAAATTTTATATGAAATTTTTAATATGCCCCGTCAATTTGAGTTTTTCTACCGTCGTTTCTCGATACCCGCATACATTTTTATAATTGATTAATATATAGGAGCGGACTCGAAGTAACGATAGAAACAGTATCGAGAATAGGGGCTTGATAATTTTGTGTTTTAAAATTTAAACAACCTCTAAGTATTTACATCTTTATTTTGCAACTGTTTATTATTTTGTGTTGAT
This sequence comes from Bacteroidales bacterium, assembly GCA_038214085.1. Classification (GTDB taxonomy): domain Bacteria; phylum Bacteroidota; class Bacteroidia; order Bacteroidales; family CG2-30-32-10; genus JBBQSF01. Next base: position 2,728 of record JBBQSF010000027.1, read on the forward strand.
AAAGGGAATTGGATTCTTACTTTACATAAAAAAAAAGTGTTGAAAATATAGGTTTTTAAATCAGTACATCCATTCGTTTAAACCTTACAATTCCCCAGAATATACTTAGTGCCGAAATAGAAATTGCAATCAGAATATAAGTCAAAGAAAGGCTTTGTGTTTGAGCAATTTCAGAACCTTTAAACCATTCAAAAGGGCATATATATTTAAGGAAATCAAGGGTATGATTCATTGAAATAATTACCTGGAGCACAAACATTCCAACCACAACACCAACTGTTAATGCAGTAATGGTGCGGCCTTTTGTAAAAAAAGACGATAAAAGGAAACCAATCGCTCCAAAAGTAATTCCACCAATAATCCATGCCAGAGCCATTAATACAACCGGAAACAATTCGTAATTTGTTTTTATAAATATTTCGAGCGCAAGCCAGGAAACCAAAAATATTATCAGAACTGTTGCAATAGTATAAATAAAAACAATTATCAATTTTGAAAAAATAATGCTTGTTCTGGAGGCAGGCAAAGAAAAAAGGTACTCAGCTGTTTTATCACTGAATTCTTTGGAAACTATATTTGCATATATACCTGCGAAATAAATACTGAGAAAAAGATACATATAAGAAAAAATAATAGAAAATACACCTACAGGATTATTAAAATCAAGACCTTGCATACCAAAGGCTACCTGAAATTGTTTTGGAAGTTTTAAATCAAGAATTTTTTGAATATCGCTTCCCATGGATGGCATAATGGATATCATATACATTGCCATAAGCGAACATATTAATACTATTATCAAAAAAGATTTAAAATTCCTGTTCATTTCTCTTTTAAACAGCATGATTATTCCTTTCTTCTTTAAAATAATGCATAAAAATACTTTCGAGTTCTGGTTCTTCGATATGAACAGAATCAATACTTATTGAAGCAAGCATTTTAATCAACTCGTTTGGATTCCCTGAATACATAAAAGAGATTGAATTCCGTTTCTTTTCAATAGCTGTAACGCCCTGCAATACTGACAAATCAGGCAGATGCTCACTTTCAATACGTACTTGACGGAATCCAACATTTACAAACTCTTCGGCTGTATTTTCTCTGATAAGTTCCCCTTCTTTAATGAGTCCTATACGAGTACAAAACTTCTGAACTTCGCTTAGCACATGCGATGAAAAGAAAATTGCAGCGCCGTTACGTTGTTCTTCTCTTAGCAAATCATACATGTTGGCACGAATTACAGGATCAAGTCCATTTGAAGGTTCGTCGAGAATGATAAGTTTTGGCGAATGCATTAAGGCACAGGCAATAGAAACTTTTTTTCGGTTTCCAAACGACAATTGTTCAAAGCGCTTATTTACATCAATATCCAGAGCATTAACAAGCGTTTTAAGTTTTTCGCTGGCATTTATTTTATGGAACGATTCTGAAAAACGAAACAAATCCTTAACTTTCATGTCTGAATACATAAAGGTATCAGAGGAAACATAACCGGTAAACTTTTTTATTTCAATTTCATCTTTCTTGGGATTTAATCCAAACACAGAAATTAAACCGGAATCGGCAGTAAGAAAGTTCAGCAACAATCTTATTGTAGTTGATTTCCCTGCTCCATTTGGTCCGATAAATCCATAAATCTCACCCTGATTAACATTTAGCGAAAGACTTTTAAGTGCCTGAACTTTACCATAGAATTTAGAAACGTTTTTTATTTGAATTGCTTCCATTTTTTCATTTTTTATAAAAACGAATTATCAAATCAAAATTATAATAATTTATGACAAACCGCAAAAGTTAAAGTGTTTAATATTAAATGTGAAAGATTTGATTTTGAGATTACCAAAATAATTATCTTTGTTTCAAACAATATCTGATGCTGTTAACAAATAAACGAAAACTATTTACGCTGTTAATTGCTTTAATTCCCGTTATTTGCTCTAGCCAGGTATTGCTGCCACTCAATAATTCTTACACTTTAGAAAATGATAAAGAAATTTATTCGGGATGGCGACCTATGGATTTCACATCATCGAAACCATTGTTGACATATCTTTACACAGCATCGGATACCGGAATTATTTTATGCGAAGCCAAAGGTTCATCATGGCTTAAGCGGAAATTATTTTACGAAGATTTATTTAAAGCAGATACTGCTGATTTTTCTGTGCGGTTGAATCCTTTGTTTGATTTTTCATTAACGAGAAATAGTGCTTCCGAAAATCTAATCCGGAATACTAGAGGCGCTTTTGTTAATGGAAATATTGGAAAAAGCCTTTATTTTCAAACTTCTTACAACGAAACACAAGCTTCCTTTACAGGATATGTAAATGATTATATTTCTAAATACGGTGTTGTTCCTGGGCAAACAAGAGTCAAGGATTTTAAAAGCAAGGCTTACGATTATGGCGTTGCCCGTGCGCTTGTTTCTTGGTCCCCAAAGCATTTTTTGAATTTTACTTTCGGGAACGACAATGTTTTTATCGGCGATGGTTATCGCTCTCTTCTACTTTCTGATTTCACTTCGCCCTACCCTTTTTTGCGCACCACAGCTACTTTTCGAAAATTTCAGTATGTTACCATTTTTGCTTCATTTCAGAATCTAAAAGAAGGAAACATTATTCCTGATGCTTCAACCGATTGGAACGCCGGATATATAAAAAAAACAGGAACATTTCATTATCTAACATGGAAACCAATAAAAACATTGCAGTTAAGTTTTTTTGAAGGTACATTGTGGAAAACACATGCGACCGGATATGTTTTTAATCTTGATAAATTCAATCCTGTTCCTCTTTTTCATACTGCTGAATTTGGCCTGAACAATATTAACAATGTTGTTTGCGGACTAAATTTTAATTATCAGATACTTTATCAGTTAAGATTTTACGGACAGCTTGTTGTGGATAATTTTTCTCTGAAACATATACGTGACAAAGGATATATTGAAAACAAAACCGGTTATCAATTTGGATTTAAAACCAACGACCCTTTTCATATTAAACATTTAACTGTTCAGGTAGAATATAATTCCGTGAGGCCTTACACCTATTCGCACACATATCCCATTCAGAGCTATACACATTTTAATCAGGCTTTGGCTCACCCTCTTGGTGCCAATTTTTCCGAAGCTGTTTTCATAACATCATACACTTATAGGAGATTGTTGGCACGAATAAAAGTAAATTATGCAAAATACGGGCTTGATCATACAAACACAAATTATGGTGGAAATATTTTCAGCGGAATTGCACCCACGAGTGGTGAAACGGGTAACAAAACAGGTCAGGGAATAAATACAATTTTAACTTATTCCGAATTTCAGCTTTGCTGGCTGATGAATCCTAAAACAAATATGAATTTATTTGCAGGAATATCTTTACGAAATCAGTCAATAGCGGGAATTAAGACAAAAGATAATTTAATATTTTTCGGCATAAGAACATCACTAAATAACGAGTATTTTGATTTTTAACAAAAACAAATATTTCTATTTTCGTAAGCTTTTCAAAAAAAATGTTTGCTGCATGCTCTTGTTTTTGTTTTTCTTTTCTGCATCAGCTTTCACGCAAACATTGCACATGCGCACTTTTGAAGATAAACAGGATTCTGTTGAGGCAATACTTTATCAAAAAAATACAAAATTTCACACTTCGATAAAGCCATATTTGGCTGAAGAAACAAAAAACACATTTGATACCGTAAAAAGGAAAAGCGAGTGTGATTCTTTGCTTGGAAAAAACTTCATTCATATCAGCGCTTATCCGCTTGCCGGAATATATCCAGGATTTGACCTTAACGAAAATAAAATGATTAAGGAATTGTCAGCAGGAGCATCAGTAATTGGCAACATTTCTAACAAGGGTGCATTTGAGGCAACTTATATTTATACTTATGCCGATTTTCCTAAATATGCGGATTCAATAATTGCGCTGAAACATACAGCACCTGAAACAGGATTTGCTCATCCGCACGGAACTGATTATTCATTTAACGACCTTAGCTTTTACGCCAATTACAAAGCTTCCAATCATTTTTTACTTGAAGGTGGTTTTGGAAAAAATTTCTTTGGCGATGGTTATCGCTCATTATTTCTTTCGGAAAATGCTTACTCCTACCCCTATTTTAAAATAACTACTACTGCTTGGAGAATCAAATATATTAACTTATACACGCAGTTTAATGATATTTCATCAGGTTATTACGGTTGGAATGCCACATCAAAAAAGTACGGTTCCTTTCAGTTTTTAAGCTGGAATGTAAACAAAAGATTAAATCTTAATTTTTTTGAAGCCATTATCTGGGCTGCGAAAACAGCGCATAATAACCGGGGATTCGACATCAATTATTTGAATCCTGTAATTTTTTTACGTCCGATTGAATTCTCGCTTGGCTCTCCCGACAATGCACTGCTTGGTGTTGGATTTCATTATAAAGCATTTAAATCTACAGTTTTTTACGGACAATTGGTGCTCGATGAATTTTTACTCAGCGAAGTACGCTCAGGTTTTATGCACATGTTAAAGCCAAATGATTCAACAATAAATTACGGTTCTTGGTTTAACAAACAAGCATTTCAGTTGGGCTTTAAAGTATTTGATATTGCAGGCATGAAAGATCTTCAGTTGACTGGAGAAATGAATTACGTTAGGCCTTATACTTATTCGCACCGCGAAGTCATTGAAAACTACGGGCATTTTAATCAGGCACTGGCTCACCCTTATGGTGCGAACTTTATGGAATTTATTTCGATTATCAAATACAGAAAAAATAAATTTTCATTCGAAGCGCAGCTTTCCACTGCCGTTATTGGGCTCGATTCTGGAAACACACATTGGGGTCAGGATATCTACAAACCAACCTATGATACTTACATGCCAGAAGTTAACAACATTCTTGTTATGCAGCATGGAAACAAAGTCGGGCAGGGATTACGAACCCACATTACTTTTGGAAGTTTAAAAGTAAGCTATCTTGCTTTAAAAAAATTAAATATTAGGATTGATGGAGGCATTTCGATCCGAAATCTAACAAATGCAATCGGAAGTCAAAAAACAATGTTTATTTTTGCGGGTATCAATGCTGGAATACCCTATTTTCGTAAGGATTACTGAGCAGGGAAATAAATTGGATGTTTTTCATTATACTTCAGCAGGTACTGAAATATTAATTTCTTTTTCTTTTTTTTAAGAGATAATTCCTGAAACAATTCATTATCATTTACCTCAAGAAATGCTGTAAAATTTTTGTAATTGAATACACTTATTTCCCCGGTTTTAAAATTGATCATAAACTGTTTATAATCATTATCCGCACCAAAACCGGAAATTACGTCATTATTCAATGGCGGCTGAATTCCCACTCCAGTTAATCCTGTAAAATGACACAAGGCGCCAATAACCTGAACTTTGAAATAATATGCGTAATAGGAATGTGCAATGTAAACATTTCCTTTATAAGCATAACCCCAGCAATCGGTAACAGCAGAATTACCAGGGCATTTAACGGTATCAGGGCATTTATACTCCAACTCAATATTTAGCGGGTCGGAAAGCGGAGTAGGCTTTTTTATGTAAAACTCCTTAATTGACGGGTTGTTTAAAACAAACTCATTGTACGAAAGATAAATTCCATCGGTAAATTCAAATTCGCCATTGTATTTTATCCATTTGCTGCTGTCGATCTGTGCTGCAGCAGATGCAGAAATAAGAAAAAACAATATGTAAAAAAATGTTCTCAACAGAAAAAATTAAAAATTAAATATACGACATTAATAAATCATTTTCAAAAAATCTTCTTCAGAAATAATAGAAACTTTTAATTTTTCGGCTTTGCTTCTTTTTTCCGGTCCCATATTTTCCCCTGCAAGTAAGAAGTTTGTTTTTGAGGAAACTGCACTTACTACTTTTCCAGAGTTTTCAACAATAAGTTGTTTGATCTGATCTCTTGAAAAATGAGAAAACACGCCACTCACAACAAAAGAAAATTCTTTTAGCTTATTTGACTTAATTAAATTATGGTCTTCAACAACACTGAATTGCAAATTTGCTTTACGTAATTTTAAGAGCATTTCAATATTTTGAGAATTATTAAAATAATCGATAACACTGTTGGCAATTACTTCCCCAATTTCTTCACATTCAATAAGCAGATCATAATCGGCACAAGATAAAGCATCAATATTTTTAAAATGAAAAGCCAATTTTTTCGCAACTGTTTCACCAACAAAACGAACTCCCAGAGCAAAAAGAACTTTTTCGAAGGGCACTTTCCTCGATTCGTTTATTCCATTTAAAATATTTTCAACAGTTTTTTCCTGAAACCTTACTGTCCTGGTTTTCCCTGACTCCGTATCAACAAAAACCTTTTCCAGGCCTAAGAGGCTTTCATATTTCAATTCATAAATATCCGAAATGTCTTTTACCAAACCCTTGTCAAAAAGCAGTTCAATTTTTCCTTCGCCCAGCGAATCAATGTTCATTGCTTTTCGGCTTATAAAATGTTCTAACTTTCCTTTTATTTGAGGCGGGCAACCGTTTTCGTTGGGGCAATAATGAATGGCTTCGCCATCTTTACGAATTAAAAGCGTGTTGCACTCCGGACAATGCGTAATGTATTGCAAAGGCTCACTAAACAATGAACGGAATGAAGTATCCACATCCACAATTTTAGGAATAATTTCTCCGCCTTTTTCTACAAAAACCATATCCCCTTCACGAATATCAAGCCTGCCGATTTGATCAGCATTGTGAAGAGAGGCTCGCTTAACAGTGGTTCCGGCAAGGGCAACAGGTTCAAGATTTGCCACAGGAGTAATTGCTCCAGTACGCCCAACCTGAAAGGAAATGGATAATAATTTGGTACAAACACGTTCGGCTTTAAACTTATATGCAATAGCCCAGCGAGGCGATTTTGCAGTAAAACCAAGTTGTTCCTGCTGCTGAAATGAATTTACTTTTACAACAATTCCATCAATGTCAAATCCGAGCGAGTCTCTGCGTTCGCCAATATCATTGATAAATTCAAAAACTTCGTTTATGGATTTGCATTTTGCTTTGAAATCTGAGATTTGAAATCCCCAGTCTTTAGCGGCTTTCAGGCTTTCAAAATGCGTTGAAAATGGAAGCTTTTCTCCAAGCAAATGATAGAGATAGCAGTCGAGTCGTCGTTTAGCAACTATAGTGGAATCCTGCATTTTCATAGTACCCGATGCCGCATTGCGAGGGTTTGCAAATGGGAGCTCACCAATTTCTTCACGTTCCTGGTTTATTCTTTCGAAACTTGAATGCGGCAGAACAATCTCACCACGGATTTCAAATTCATCAGGATATGAAGATCCTTTCAGAACAAGTGGAATAGATTTTATTGTTCTGGCGTTCATAGTAACATCGTCGCCCAGCAAACCATCGCCACGTGTTACAGCATGAAAAAGTTTACCATGAATATAAGTCAAACCAACAGAAAGCCCATCGAATTTCAATTCACAAACATATTCAAAATCATTTCCAATAGCTTTTTTAACTCTTTCATCAAAAGCGGTTAACTCTTCAAATGAATAAGTATTCCCAAGCGAAAGCATGGGATATTTGTGAATTACCTGCTGAAATTCCTTGGTTATAGCACCACCAATGCGTTGTGATGGGGAATTTAGATCAAAATATTCAGGGAAATCATTTTCGAGCCGAATCAATTCCTCCAACAGCATATCAAAATCGAAATCACTTATGGTTGGAGCGGAATTTTTGTAATAAGCTTCGTTGTGCAGCTCAATTTGCTTCCGCAGGTAATCAATTTGTTCTTTTGCTGTTTGTTTATCCATGAAATTTGAAACATTAAATAAAAAAAGCCGGAATATTCCGGCTTCGAATATTTCCTTATTTGTTAAAAACTAACATACATTATCTCCAGCTCTACAGGGTTTATACATAATACCGAAATTTTCGAAGTATTATAAATTACCTGTTCTGCCCAAGGGCTGATGATAAAACTAGGAAGCAATTTATCCGGATTTGTCATAATCATAATGATATCTGCTTTAATAGAATCAGCATAAATAAGGATTTCTTTAGCAAAGCCAGAGCCTGATTTTGGTGCAATTTTTTCGGTGAAAAGAATATCATTTTTCGATAAAATACTTCTGATCTGAGCGATATTTCTCGAAACTTCATTCATTAAAAATTCATCGTTATGATGCACACCGAAAAGATGTATGGTAGAATTAAAAAGTTTTGCAATATGTATTGCCCAATTCACTTTTTGTTTTGATTCGGGAGTTTCATCAATAGGAAGCACGATATCCTGATAACCTGGAATCAAATCACGCGACTGAACAACAATAACGGGTACAGGAGAGCTTTCAATAACTTTTAAAGCATGACTACCTAAAAGATGCTGCAATCCAACTTTACCATGCGTTCCCATTACTACTATACTTGCATTTACTTCTTTCGAAACTTCGCCAATAGTGGTAAAGATGCTGCCTTCTTTTGCGAGATAGTCAAGTTTAACATTGTACATTTCAGATGCGCGCTCAGTAACTTTCTTAAGTTTTATATCAATAGCATCCTGCCCAAGTTTTTCTTTTTTCAACAAAGTTTTTGTATCTTTATTGATTACGTGCAATAGCAATACTTTCCCATTAAGTTGTCTTGCTATTGATGATGCCTGATCAATGGCAAAATCAGCAACTTCACTAAAGTCAGTAGGTACAAGGACAATTTTAGAGTTTTTATTTTCCATAAAAATAATTGATTAATATTTAAACTTAAGATAGTAATTCCTGAATTTGAAGTAAATTTTCTAATTTTTTTTCATCCCTAAGCGTAATGGCAGAATTCGTAAAATAATTATTGTTTTTCAAAAAATCAACCTGAATATGATACCATTTTTTTAATGAAGTATTCATTCCGTTTTCATTCCATTCGCAAAGAAGTTTGTTGGCAATCATAAAAAAGTCATCTCTGCCGAGATAATCGAGGTCAGCATCGCATAATATTTTTTCAAGTTGATCCTTAGGATTCTGAGGAAGCCGTGTTGAAACAATCATTTTACAGATTATTTCAATCTCTTTAATTTCATATCCAAACTCTGGGAGATGTTGCTTAACAAATTCAGTTGATAACTCTTCATGATTTTTATATCCCAAAAGAAAACCGGAATCGTGATATAGGGCAGCGGTTTTAAGCAACAAAAAGTCAGTTTCGGTAATCTGTTCCATTTTTGCAATTTTTTTTGCTGCATCATAAACATCAATAGTATGATTGTAGCAATGATAGTACAAATCAGGTTTTAACTCATTTTTGAGTTTGTTAAGAATAAATTCTTTGGCGGCTTTAAAATTCATTAGCAATAAGAATATAAATTATTCACTTCAAAAATATAAATATTTTAATTAGTATGGCAATTATACGTTCATTTTTTTAACAGGTTCCAGAAAATACATTTTCATCATGCCTTTTCCTTTCACTTCTATAGAATCTCTTTCAATGAAATTATATTTACCCTTTACAATATCATAGGTAGCTTCAGACACATTAACACGCATAGCTTCGGAGTTGGTTTCCATTCGGGAAGCAGTGTTTACAGTATCTCCAAAAACATCAAAAATATATTTTCGAACGCCCACTACCCCACCAACAACTTGACCAGAATGAACACCAATGCGGGCCTTCCATTGCAAATCACAGTTTTTATTTTTATTTTTTAGATATTCTATAATTTCAAGAGAGGCATTCAAAATATTTTCAGAATGATTGCTGTCTGGCTCAGGGACACCGCATAAAGCCATATAGGCATCGCCAATGGTTTTTATTCGTTCGCAGTTGTGTCTGCTCATAATATCGTCAAAAGCTGTAAACATTTCATTTAATTCAGAGATGATGGAAGAAGGATCTAGACCTGCCGAAATATCTGTAAAACCTACAAAATCGGAGAAAAATACGGTAACATTATTAAAATTACGTGGTTCAGTTTTCCCTTTTTCCTTTAAATCTTTTGCTACAGACGCAGGTAAAATATTTAGCAGCAGCAAATCGGTTTTAGTCTGCTCAATTCGGATAAGATAATTATTCCTCCGCTGTTTGCGTAAACTTTTCACAATTACAAAAACAAATCCAGCTGCAAGAATTAAAATTACGATTAAGCCATTTCGCTGCAATTGTTGTTTTCGAATCGAAATATCCTGAATTTCTTGCTTTTGCTGCAATATTTTGATGCGCTTCTCCTTTTTATCCGATTCGTAACTTGTTTGCAATTGGCTAAGTTGTTTCTGTTTTTCTTCATTAAAAATTGAATCATTGTAAACCAAATACATTGATTGAAACTGATATGCTTTATCGAATATTTTTTCTGAAGCATAAATTTCAGAAAGCCGGAGATAGGAATCTGCAATTGACTGTTTAAATTTTATTTCTTTTGCCGAATTCAGGCACAAGTTACAATATCGTATTGAAGAACTGTCGTTACCCATTTTATGGTAAACTTCTGACAATCCTTTATAACATTGAACCAACCCGACTTTGTTTTTTGACTTCTGACTCTGTTGTAACGATTTATTGCAATACCTCAATGCTTCAGTGTAATTTCCCATGTTCATGTATGTCAATCCGATATTATTCATTTCAGTAACAATATCCGAGCTGTCGCCATGAGTAATGCCAATTTCAAGAGCTTTTTTAAAATATTCAAGAGCATTCTTATAATCGGCTTTTTCCAAATAAATAAGGCCAATATTGTTGCAGGTATAGCCAGGTGTAACAGAATCCTTGTCGGCAATAGATACCTTTAACGCATTTTGATAATGAATCAGTGCACTATCATACTCTTTTAACCTGTAATAAATAACGCCAATATTATTTTCAGTAAAAGCCATTCCCTCTTTATTGTCAAGGGCTTCATATATATTGGAAGCCGAAATAAACAATTTTAAGGCAACATCATAATTTCCCCATGCTTTATAAATAGCACCACTGTTAATCAGAGCATCTGCCATTCCCACACTATCTCCTGCTTCCTTAAATGAATTGAAAGCTTCTTCGTAGTTTTCGAGAGAAATATTAAAGAGGGTTAAATTATCATAAGCGTAGGCAATCATAAAATAACTTTTGCCAATCTTTTTTTTGTCATTTGTTGATTGTGCAATTTCGAGAGATTTCTGCGAAAACTCAATAGATCTTTTAGGATTGTCGTATAGATAATACTTGGCAATAGAATCAAATGCTTTATACCTTAAAGTATCGTCAAATGATTCAATGTTCTTTGTGATTTTGGATAAATTACTTTCCTGATCCTTGTAATTGCAAGAAAAAAAGGAAATAATTACAAAAACAGAAAAAATAAATTTATACAATTTCATATCCTGAACATAAAAGCAGTGCAAGATACAAGATTTTATAAAAAATGTGATTATAAAAAATCAATTTACCAAAACAAATGTATCACCAGTTAACAATGGAAGCTTAAAACAATTTAGTGCTGATGAATAGTTCATAAGCTTGTTTATAACATCCTCCGAAGGTTCCTGATGAAAAGTGTTCAGGATTTTCTTAACGGAAACAATTCCGTTATAATCCTTTTTCATTTCAGAATCAGTTTTCATCTCTTTCTCAAAAAAAAGATGGTCCTTTTCTGATAATTCATTGTATGCAAAAAGGACAAGGTCCGAAAAAGTAGCAATTTTGCTCATAGGCAATATTTTAATTTTAATTGTACCAATAAAACGGAATACAATTTAAAATATTGCCGGACAATAAAAAAATTATACCGAAAGAATTATTTCTTTTTCTTTAACAAGACGCCGTAGATTAATCAGGGCATATCTCATGCGTCCAAGCGCAGTATTTATGCTTACATTTGTTTGTTCAGCAATTTCTTTAAAGCTCATGTCAGCAAAATGGCGCATCACAATAACTTCTTTTTGTTCATCGGGAAGCAAATCAAGAAGTTTTTTAACATCAGTGTGGATCTGATCAGTAATAATTTTATCTTCGATGCAGTCATCAAAAATTTTAATGGTATTAAAAACGTCAAATTCATCATTGTTATCAACAACAGGAATTCTGTTTGATTTTCTATAATAGTCAATTACAAGATTATGGGCAATACGGAGTACCCATGGGAGAAATTTACCTTCTTCGTTATAGTTTCCTGAACGAAGGGTATTGATCACCTTAATAAAAGTGTCTTGAAAAAGATCTTCGGCCAATTGTCTGTCTTTTACATTAATTACAATGTAAGAGAAGATTTTACGTTTATATCTGCAGATTAATGTTTCCAGGCTTGATTGGTCACCGGATACATATAAATTAATCAGCTTCTCATCACTAATTAACTGAGTATTCATTTTACCTCCCTTTTTTAAGTTGAAAAAAGGTATATGTATAAACCTATGTAACCTCCTGTTTTAGTTTCTATTAATTGTAAAAATTATATTTCAATTCAATTAAATGATTGAATATATATTCGCTAATTGAGCGCAAATATACACCATAAATGAGCTCGATGCAAATTTTTTTTCATATCTATTGTTTTTTCAACTCGAATAAAATTACGTTTCGATTTATTTACCGATATTTGTAGCACTTTTCAGGACATATAAAAATGTTAAAAAAAAACGATAATACTTCCGAAATTGATAAACCAATTGTTATAAAAGGTGCCAGAGTCCACAACCTCAAAAACATTGATATTGACCTTCCACGTAACAAGTTTATTGTAATTACAGGTTTGTCGGGTTCGGGAAAATCGTCTCTTGCATTTGATACGCTTTACGCCGAAGGGCAAAGGCGTTACGTTGAAAGCCTCAGTTCATACGCAAGGCAATTTTTGGGAAGAATGGACAAACCAGATGTTGATTTTATTAATGGAATTTCTCCAGCAATAGCAATTCAGCAAAAAGCTTTTTCAGGAAATCCACGTTCAACCGTTGGCACATCAACAGAAATTTTTGAATACATTAAATTACTTTTTGCCCGAATTGGAAAAACATTTTCCCCCGTTTCTGGAACTGAAGTAAAACGGCATACTGTTGCAGATATCCTGAGCCTGATCTCAAAAACAGAACAAGGATCAAAGGTTATGATTGTATCTCCAATAAAACTCCAGAACGACAGAACACTTAAACAACAACTTCAAATTGTTCTGCAGCAAGGATTTTCGAGGGTATTGTTTCATGATGAAGTTAAAAATATTGAAGATATTCTGGAAAAAGTATCAGATAATGAATGTAAAGGAAATTGCTATCTGATAATTGACCGCTTTGTTTTTGATAAGGAAAACCCGGATATGCTTTCGCGAATTGCTGACTCGGCCGAAACCGCCATGTTTGAAGGTATGGGGAAATGTCATTTGCTTATCGATTTTGGTGAGCCGTCTTATAAAAAACATCATTTTTCAAATCGTTTTGAAGCCGATGGAATTGTATTTGAAGAACCATCGGTAAACTTCTTCAGCTTTAATAACCCTTTTGGCGCGTGCAAAACATGCGAAGGTTTTGGCAGCGTTATCGGTATTGATGAAGATATGGTAATTCCAGATAAAAGTCTTTCAGTTTATCAGAGTGCTATAGCCTGTTGGAAAGGTGAAAAAATGAGCGAATGGAAAGACCAGCTTATAATGGTTGCTTCAAAATTTGATTTCCCTGTGCATCGTCCAATTGGCGACCTAACACCAGATCAGTACGATTTATTGTGGCAGGGAAATAAATACTTTGAAGGCATCAATGCATTTTTTAAATTTGTAGAAGAGCAAACCTATAAAATTCAATACAGGGTAATGCTTGCAAGATACAGAGGAAAAACAATATGTCCGGATTGCAAAGGAACACGACTGAGAACCGATACCAACTACGTGAAAATCGGGAATAAATCAATATCGGAATTGCTACTTTTACCCATATCTCAATTAAGTGACTTTTTCTTTAATCTTGAACTTACGGCACATGAAAGAAAAATAGCTAAGCGATTGCTTACTGAAATTACGAGCCGCCTTCAATTTTTACTTGATGTGGGACTAAGCTATCTTACGCTAAACCGCCCTTCGAATACGCTCTCGGGAGGCGAATCGCAAAGAATTAACCTTGCAACATATTTAGGCAGTAGTCTTGTGGGTTCAATGTACATACTTGATGAACCAAGCATAGGGCTGCATCCCCGTGATACACACCGCCTGATTTCTGTAATAAAAAGTCTTAGAGATATCGGCAATACAGTAATAGTAGTTGAGCACGATGAGGAAATTATGCGCGCAGCGGATTATATTATTGATATGGGTCCTTTAGCTGGGATTCACGGTGGAGAAGTCGTTTTTGCAGGAACACATGAACAGATGGTTCGTGATAAAAAAAGCATGACTGCAAAATTCCTGAACAGGGAAATGGAAATACAGATTCCTTTATATCGAAGAAAATGGAAAGAATTTATTGAATTTACAGGAGTTAGGGAAAATAATTTAAAAAAGATTGATGTTAAAATTCCCCTTAATGTGTTAAGTGTGATAACTGGTGTAAGTGGTTCGGGAAAAACATCTCTTGTTAAAAGCATTATTTATCCTGCATTAAAAAAGATTCATGGTGGTTACGGTGAAAAAACTGGAAAATTTGATAAGATTTCCGGGGATTACATGAGTATTTCCAATGTTGAGTTTGTTGACCAGAACCCAATAGGTCGCTCCTCCCGCTCTAATCCGGTGACTTATGTGAAAGCTTATGATGAAATCAGAGAGTTATTCTCGCATCAGGCACTTGCAAAACTGAGAGCTTACAAACCAGGTTTTTTTTCGTTTAATGTTGCAGGCGGAAGATGCGAAGAATGTGAAGGCTCAGGCGAAGTACTCATTGAAATGCAATTTATGGCTGATATCCGCTTAACTTGCGAAAGTTGTAAGGGAAATCGATTTAAAGATGATATCCTTGATGTAAAATTCAAGGGCAAAAGCATTGTTGATATTTTAAATTTATCGGTAGAAGAAGCTGTTGCCTTTTTTACTGAAAATGTTACTTCAAAAAGCAGCCTAGAACATAAAATAGTTTCAAAATTAAAACCTTTGCTGGATGTCGGGCTAGGATATGTTAAACTTGGTCAGTCGTCAAATACGTTGAGCGGAGGAGAAGCTCAGCGTGTAAAACTCGCTTATTTTCTGTCGAAGGGAGATAAAGAAACACCAACACTTTTTATTTTTGACGAGCCTTCAACAGGTTTGCATTTTTTCGACATTGAAAAACTACTTTTTTCCTTAAATGCATTGATTAATAACGGGCATACTGTACTTGTTATTGAACACAACCATGAAATTATAAAAATGGCAGACTGGATTATCGATCTGGGTCCTGATGGCGGTGAATATGGTGGAAATATTGTATTTGAAGGTGTACCGGAAGATATCACAAAGTCGGGGGAATCAGTTACCGGAAAATACTTAAAATTAAAAGGATATTTTTAATTTGTTACCCGAAAAATTATATTTTTGTCATTAATAAGCTTTTTTTGCATTTTAATTGTTTTGTTATTAGTTATAAATTATAAATGAAAGTCCTTTTTTCAAATACAAAAATTCCTTCACTAATTTTATTGGCAATATCGCTGTTTATTTTCCGCACTGCAGCCAATGCTCAGACACTTCATGGAAATGAAATAGGAACACCACTTGTAAAAAATTACCCACCCAAGGACTACAAAGCTTTTTCGCAAAACTGGGAAGTGGTTCAGGATAAACGAGGAATTCTGTATTTTGCAAATGGAGATGGTGTTCTGGAATTTGATGGAGTTCACTGGAACGTCATTAAAATAGCTAATAATTTTACTGTAAGTGCGCTGACTATCGACAGATTTAACAGGATATATGTTGGAAGCACTTCAGAATTTGGTTACCTCGCCCCTACCAAGTCAGGAAAACTTAACTATGTTTCACTGATCAACCGTTTTAGTGTAAAAGACAGAAAATTCAACTATATCCTGAATTTATTTATTGTTAGAGATGCCGTATACTTTACTACTGCAGACAAGATGTACCGCTATCAAGATGGCAGGTTGCGTTTTTGGAATCTTCGCAGGCCTTCAAATTGCATTAAATTTGATAACAATATTTTTGTGTGGCAGAAAAACAGCGGTTTAAGGATGCTGAATAAAGATACACTGGTTCATTTTTCAGGAAGTGATTATTTCAAAAATATTCCAGTGTTCAATATGCTTCCTTATCCTGATAAAAAAATACTTGTTGTTACACGGGACAGCGGATTATTTATTATTAACAACCCGCTTAGAAGAAAAAATATCGGAACACCAGAAATCACATACTTTTATACAGAAATAAATAATTTCATTGTCAATAACCAGTTGCTTGCTGTTACACAATTATCGAACGGTAATTATGCTTTTTCTACATTCCGTGCGGGAACAGCAATCATTAATAAAGATGGCAAACTTCTTCAACTTTTAAATAAGACGACAGGCATCCTTAACGAAACGCATAACTTTCTGGGACAGGACAATCAAAAAGATGTATGGATTGCATTAGACAATGGAATTGCCCGAGCAGATATTGCATCTCCCCTTAGTTTCTGGGTCGATGACCTAGGACTTAAAGGAAGTGTTATGTCTATATGCAGATACAATGATATTTTGTATGCAGGAACCTGGCAAGGAATTTATTATTTGAATAGGGCAATTGACAGAGACGCAACTGAAGATAAAATATATTCTTCGGTTTCCCGCTTTGTTCCTCTTAAAGGAGTTCAATCCCAAACCTGGGATCTTTATGAAATAAAAAACAAAAAAAATACCAAGAAAAATCTTTTACTTGCAGCTACCTCAGGAGGAATCTATACCATCAACCCTGAAAACAAACTTACGCTGATAACGAAGGAAACCGGTATCCGTATTTTGGCATCAAAAAAAGATCCTTCAACAATTTATATAGGATTGTCGGACGGAATTTTGAGTATCAACATAAAATATAAAGGCGATGAGCTGGAATTGTCTACAAAGGGAAAAATTAACGATCTCGAAGCCAAAGTAGTAAGTTTAGCCGAAGATATTAAGGGGCGGGTATGGGTTACAAGTGAATTTAACGGTGTATATATGATTGAGCCTTCAAGTAAATCTGCAAATAATACCAATCAGCCATTAAACACAAAAATTACTGAAAAAATTACACATTTTGATACAACAAGCGGTTTGCCTTCAGGTTTTATTAGCTCATATATTATTGGAAAAAATGTAATTTTTGCATCTTACAAAGGGCTTTATATTCCTGAAGAAACTATAAAAAATGGGAAAGTCAATCAGATCCGTTTTGTCAAAAAGAATTACCTCGGTTACGGAGCAATTGATAAATTCATGAACATCAACAACCTTATTCAGGATCAAAAAGGAAATTTATGGATACAGCTCACGCACAAGGAAACAAGTAAAAAAATGATTTTGGTTGCACAACGCGACAAAAAAAGCAATTTTATAATAAGTACTATCCCTTTCAAGCCAATTCCACAAACTGAAATGTATTCAATTTATCCTGAAGCAGATAACATTACTTGGTTTGGCGGAGACGATGGAATTATCAGATACGACGGCAACATAAATTTTGAGTATTCAAAGCCATATTATGCATTGGTTAGAAAAGTTACACTCAAGAATGATTCTTTAATTTTTGGAGGAAATTTTTATGAATCTGTAAATGACAGTTCAGAATATGAAGGACTTTCGGTAATTCAACCGGAAGATATGAAAGAAGATATTGCGTACAGTTTAAATTCCATCACTTTTGATTATGCTGCAACAAGTTATTTCGATGAAACATCAAACCTATACAAAATCTTCCTTGAAGGATTTGACAAAAACTGGTCAGAATGGAATTCGCTGACAAAAAAAGAATATACCAATCTACCTCCCGGAAAATACAAATTTCGCGTAAAAGCAAAAAACATTTTTGATAACGAAAGTCTCGAATCAACATATGAATTCCATATCCGCCCACCATGGTACCGCACTTGGTTTGCCTACTGTATTTATTTGATTATTTTAGGTTATCTGATTTTCTCAATCGTAAAATATAGCAACAAACGACTGAGGGAAGCCAAAATAAGATTAGAAGATGTTATTAAAGAGCGTACAGAGGAAATTATCAAACAAAAAAAAGAAATTGAACGCGAAAAAGAGAAAGCTGAGAAATTACTGCTAAATATTCTTCCCTTTAAAATTGCTGAAGAACTTAAAATGTTCGGTCATGCAAAAACAAAAACATTTGAATTGACAAGCGTGATGTTCAGTGATTTTAAAGATTTTACTATTATTGCCCAGAAACTGGATCCTCAGGATCTGATAGCTCAGTTGAACAGATGCTTCATGTTTTTTGACGATGTGTGCGTTAGGCATAATATCGAAAAAATAAAAACGGTTGGAGACTCCTATATGTGTGCTGGTGGTGTTCCTATCCGCAACAAAACCAACCCTGTGGATATTATCCTTGCAGCTTTTGAAATGCGAGATTATATAAATAAGGTCAAGAAAGAGCAATCTGAAAAAGGATTAATGCTTTGGAAAGTAAGGATAGGTGTCAATACTGGTCCAGTTATTTCCGGTGTTGTTGGCAAAAAGAAATTTGCTTATGATATATGGGGCGACACGGTGAATACAGCCAGTAGAATGGAACAAGCCAGTATGCCAAATAAGATTAACATTTCCGAAGACACTTATGCTTATGTTAAGGACTTTTTTGAATTTATTTACCGCGGTAAAATTCCGGTAAAACATAAAGGAGAAACTGATATGTATTTTGTTGAACGCATTAAACCTGAACTTTCAGTAGACCCTGAAGGAACTATCCCCAATCAGAAATTCTGGGAATTATACGAAAAAATAAATAAATTATAATTTCTATTGTAATGGATTATAAAGGTGCAGAGGAATATATTTTAAAAAAGCTCAGGGACGATCTTCCTGCCAATCTTTATTATCATAATGTCAATCATACTATAGATGTTGTTACTGCTGTAGAAAAATATGCAAAATTTGAAAAAATAAAAGAAAAGGATCTTATTCTTTTAAAAACAGCAGCTGTTTATCACGACAGTGGATTTTTGATTCGTTATAATAAAAACGAAATATCTTCAGTACAGATCATTGAAGAAGTGCTTCCTGATTTTGGTTTCAGCCCAGTAGAAATAGATATTATTGCACGGATGATTATGTGTACAGAACTGCCTTCGAAACCAAAAAATATTCTAGAAAAAATTATTTGTGATGCGGATCTTGATTATATCGGTACCAGTGAATTTTACATCAAAGGAATCCGTTTATTACGTGAATGGAACGAAAACGGAATGATTACAACACTCAAAGAATGGTATTATCAAGAACTGTATTTTTTACAGCAACATGAATATTTCACAAAATCAGCAATTTGTTTGCGTCAAGACACTAAACTACAACACCTTGCGCAGATAAAAGAGTTATTGGGCGAATAATTATTTGTATGTATAATCTATACAAGTCAGGAATATTTACTGGATTATTTTTTTTAGTAGTATTTTTTTCATCAACAACACCTGCAATTGCTCAGGACTCATTGCCTGGAAAACTATATCTTAAATATTCTCTTGCCAAACACGATACTGATAAAGTTACAATACTAAACGATCTGTTTAAATTTTACCAAGATTCTGATCCCGAGAAAGCTTTTGAATACAGCAAACAGGCGCTTGAATTGTCGAAAAATTCGTCTTTTCAAAAAGGAATAGGTTCTTCGCTGAATAATATCGGATTGTATTATTTTAATCAAGGTGAAAACGAAAAAGCCCTTGATTATTATATAAAAGCAAACAATGTTTTTGAAAATGCTGCTAACAAAAAAGGTTCAGCAATTTGCCTTGCAAATATTGGTTACCTATTCTTTATGCAGGATAATTATGTTAAAGCGATTGATTATTATTCACAATCTATTAAAGCAGCATCAATAGCCGGTGATACTTCGCGTGTAGCTTCCCTTCTGGAGAATATTGGCATTATTTATTACAACCAAGGATACTATGCTAAAGCATCCGATATGTATTTCAAATCCTTACGACTCAGGGAAAAACTTAACGACAAGCAAGGGATAGCAAATGTTCTAGGAAATATTGGAATGATTTACGACGAACAGGGTAACCAGACAAAATCTTTAGAATATTATATCCGTTCACTTAAGCTCAGGCAAGAAATAGACGACAAACAAGGCATTGCGAATTCATTGACCAATATCGGAACCTTGTATCAGAATTCATTCAATTACAAAAAAGCACTCGAATACTTTTCGCAAGCCTTAACCATTAATCTTGAAATTAATTATAAAACAGGAATTGCTATTTCTTACTTGAATATTGGAAATGTTCACAAATTAACTTTTGATTATTCTAAAGCGCTGGAATATTTCAACAAAGCAAATGCAATTTATAGGGATTCGGAAAATAAATCAGGATTGGCTTCCACACTGTTTGAAATAGCCGAAGTATATTCTCTTAAAGGTGATAAAACCAATGCGCTAGCCTCCTATAAAAAAAGTGTTGAATATTCCGATTCTACGGGGATAAAAGATTTGCTTAAACTAAATTATAAAAGTATAGCCGAAATTTATTCCGGACTCAATGATTATAAAAATGCTTTTTATTTTCTAAACCTATATTCTAATATTAAAGACAGTATTTATTCAGAAGAAACCATTAACCAAATGGTGGACATACAAGCAAAATACGAAACTGAAAAACAGCTCGAAGAGATTAATTTACTTACTAAAGAAACAGAGCTAAAAGACATTAAACTTAATCGTGGTAAAATTCTCTTCATTTTTATTCTAAGCTTTTCTATTATTTCAGTGATTTTTGTTTTAATTATTCTCAGAGCATACAGAAATAAGAAACAAATAAATAAAATTCTTACTACACAGAACAATCAAATTTTGGCCCAACAAAAACTCCTTTCCGAAAAAAAGAAGGAACTTGAAAATGAGAAATCTGTTTCTGAAGGACTATTGCTGAACATTTTACCTTACGAAACGGCTGAAGAACTTAAAGCTTATGGAGCAGCATCGGTAAAAACATTTGAAAATGTTACTGTAATGTTTACGAATTTTGTAGGATTTACAACCATTACAGAGAAAATTACTCCTGACAAGCTTATTCACGATTTGAATACGTTTTTTATTCGATTTGATGAAATAACTAGTAAATATGGTATTGAAAAAATCAAAACCATTGGCGATGCCTACATGTGTGTTTCCGGAATGCCTATCGTAGATAAGTCAGGTGCAAAAAAGATTATTCTTGCTGCATTCGAAATGCATCATTTTGTAAATGAGGAAAATCAGAAAAAGATCAAAAACAATGAATTGCCCTGGAAAATTAGAATAGGTTTGCATACCGGTGAAATTATTGCAGGAGTTGTTGGCAAAAAGAAGTTTGCTTACGATATTTGGGGCGATACTGTGAATATTGCAAGCCGAATAGAATCGAGTTGCGAAGAAGGAAAAATAAATATTTCAGAAACAACCTATGAATTAATTTCAAGTTTTTTTGAATGTACACACCGGGGTAAAATTGCAGTGAAAAACAAAAGCGATATTGATATGTATTATGTTGAAAGAATAAAACCTGAAAAAAGCATCAGACAGGAAGGCTTTTTTCCGTTAAACCAATAAACCGAAATGAGAATTCGCATATTATCAATTGTTATATTATCAGTACTTTCAGGTGCTTTCTCAAATACTTATGCGCAAAAAAGCAAGACCGACAGCTTAAAATTTGTATTACTAAATACAAAAATTGATACTTCAAAAGTTAATATTTACAATGATCTTTTTCGCGAATATCTTTATACAAATCCCGATACGGCCTTACAATATGCATATCTAGCTTCCGAACTGGCTATTAAATCAAGCTTTCAGCGAGGGATTGCTTCTTCTTACAACAATATCGGACTTGCCCTTTTTGAGAAAAAGAAAAGCAGCGATGCATTGAGCTATTATTTAAAAGCGCTCGAAATATTTACAGACATCTCATACAAAAAGGGAGCATCTATTACTTTGGCAAATATTGGAAACTTGTTTTTCAGTCAAGGTAACTATCCAAAAACAATAGAATATTATCTGCAATCGCTTTACTACGCTCAAGAATATGGCGACAAACAGCGTTCAGCAACTCTTCTTGGCAATATCGGAATAGTGTATTATACGCAAGGTTATTATGCAAAAGCGCTTAATTACTACCTTAAATCATTAACTATAAGAGATGAAATAGGCGACAAACAAGGAATTGCATACGTTCTCGAAAATATTGCTTTGATATACGATGCACAGCATAACTTCTCAAAATCGTTGGAATATTATCAAAAATCCCTTCGCATTAAACAGGAAATCGGCGACAAAAAGGGAATAGCTACCTCGCTGAGCAATATAGGATCGGTGTATAATGATCAGAAGGAATATGCAAAAGCGCTTGAATATTTTCAGCAATCGCTAAATCTTGCTAAAGAATTAGATTACAAGCCAGTTATCGCGTCTTCTCTAAACAATATTGGTGATGCATATAAAGAACAAGGAAATTATTCAAAAGCATCGGAATATTATATCAAAACCCTTGCACTTAACAATGAACTTTCTGACAAAGCAGGAATAGCACTCTCATTAAGCAATATCGGGGATGTACTCCGCAAAAAAGGCAGTTATTCCAATGCACTCAGTTATTTTTTGCAAAGTCTTGATGTTTCTATTGAGATGGGATTAAAGGAAACAACTAAAGACAATTACAGTAAAATTGCAAAAACTTACGAAGCAATGGGAAACTTCACCCAAGCTTACAATTATCAAAAATTATACTCCGACATAAAAGATACGATATACAGCGAGGAAAGCCTTCAGCAAATTGCTGATATGCAAGCAAAATATGGTACTGAGCAAAAAGAAAAAGAAATTCAACTTCTTACAAAAGATTCTGAAGTTAAAAATCTAAAACTGGTGCGAAACACCATTCTCGTATATTCCCTTGTTGGAGGTTTCATTCTTTTGTTTGTGCTGATCATGTATATTTTTAATAATTACCGCCATAAGCAAAAGCTAAAACAACTGAATGCTGAAATTGCGTTAAGAGAAAGCGAAGAAAAATATCGCGATTTGGCCAATCTGCTGCCACAGGTGATGTTTGAAGTAGATCACATGAACAGTCTTTCTTTTGTAAATCATGCTGGAACTGAACTTCTTGGTTATACCATGGATGACATTGGAGAAGGTCTGCCCTTTGAAAATATCTTTATTGAAGAAGAAAGTGAAAAGCTAAAAGCCAATCTACAACAGATATTTTTAGGCAATATGGTAAATGGACTGGAGTATACTTCGCGTAAAAAAAATGGTCTTACATTTCCTGTACTCTGCTATTTCAGCCCTTATATTACAAAAGAGAAAAGAAATGGTTTAAGAGGAATTGCAATCGATATTACTGAGCTGAAACAATTAGAAAGAAG
>JBBQSF010000028.1:0-25730 GCA_038214085.1 Bacteroidales bacterium
TTTTTTATTTCCTCGGCAGCATTAAAATTGCCAGAAACAGGAATAAAAAATTCAGTATTCTTGATAACAAATGAAAAGGAGTTTTCAATTTTTTCACTTGTATATGAAAGTTCTGAAAGATTACAAAGTTTAATAACCACGCTGTCAAAAGCTGTATCTGGATTTTCGTTGAAATTCTTTTTTACAAAAAGTGAAATGCTTTCTTTTTGTGGAATATTTTTCTGTTGCCTGATATTCCTGACTTCCATGATTACGTCAACTGCATTTTTAAATTTCTCAACTAAATCCGAATTAACCGCTCCTGCAACAGGAAGCATTTCGGACATGATGCTTTTTTCGTCGTTGTTGTCGCTGAGTGTATGCCACAATTCTTCAGTAATAAAAGGCATAAACGGATGCAAAATGCGAAGTAATTTTTCAAAAACAGCAAGAGTTGCGTCAAAAGTAAGTTTATCAATAGGCTGCTGATAGGCAGGTTTAATCATTTCGAGGTACCATGAACAGAAATCATCCCACACCAGTTTGTATACCGACATCAGCGCATCGGACACGCGATACTTTTCAAAATGTTCG
This sequence comes from Bacteroidales bacterium, assembly GCA_038214085.1. Taxonomy (GTDB): domain Bacteria; phylum Bacteroidota; class Bacteroidia; order Bacteroidales; family CG2-30-32-10; genus JBBQSF01. Next base: position 574 of record JBBQSF010000028.1, read on the forward strand.
TTAATCACTGAAATTTCCTCATTCAAACGAGCCTCAAACCATTGAATAGCAATTTTAGATGCATCAGGCTGCGCAATGGTTGCATCAATATCCCAACCTTTTATCAAACGGAAAGCATTCCACAATTTGTTGCAGAAATTTCTTCCTTGTTCACACAAGCCTTCATCAAACAAAAGATCGTTTCCTGCTGGCGACGAAAACAACATTCCGATACGCACACCATCGGCACTGTGTTTTTCGATTAGATCAAGCGGATCGGGCGAATTGCCAAGCGATTTCGACATTTTTCTTCCCTGCTTGTCTCGAACAATTCCCGTAAGGTAAACATTGTGGAAAGGCACTTCTTTCCTGTATTCCAGACCTGCCATGATCATTCGAGCCACCCAAAAGAATAAAATTTCAGGCGCAGTAATCAAATCATTGGTAGGATAATAATATTTTATATCGTCGTTGTCGGGTTTGTTAATTCCATCGAACACTGAAATCGGCCACAGCCAAGAAGAAAACCATGTATCAAGAACATCCTCATCCTGTTTCAAATCTTTAAGTTCGAAATCAGAATTATATTTAGTTTTTGCAATTGTCAGCGCTTCTTCCGGAGTTGTTGCCACAACAACATTTCCATCAGGCAGATAAAACGCTGGAATTCTTTGCCCCCACCACAACTGGCGAGAAATGCACCAATCCTTCACATTTTCCATCCAATGGCGGTAAGTATTTTTAAACTTTGCCGGATGAAATTTTATGGTATCATTCATTACTACTTCAAGCGCAGGAACAGCCATATCGGTCATTTTCAAAAACCACTGAATTGATAGCTTTGGTTCAATCACTTCATCCGTACGTTCAGAAAAACCAACTTTATTTACAATTTCTTCAATTTTTACGAGATGGCCTTTCTCTTCAAGTTCCTTAACAATTTTTTTGCGAACTATGAAACGATCTTCACCAACATACAATTGTGCTTTTTCGTTCAGTGTTCCATTGTCGTTGAAAATATCAATGCTTTCAAGATGGTGTTTCAGCCCCAGCATATTGTCGTTGATATCGTGTGCAGGAGTTACTTTAAGTGCACCTGTTCCAAATTCGCGTTCAACATATTCATCGTATATCAAGGGAACCGAGCGATTGATCAAGGGAACTAAAATTCTTTTTCCTGCAAGATTTTTATATCGTTCATCATCGGGATGTACACAAACAGCAGTATCGCCAAGAATTGTTTCAGGACGGGTAGTTGCAATGCTTATCCACTCATCATTTGTATTTTCAATTTTATAACGCAGATAATACAATTTTGAATTTACTTCTTTAAAAACAACTTCTTCGTCGGACAATGCTGTAAGTGCTTTCGGATCCCAGTTTACCATACGAACACCGCGATAAATAAGGCCTTTGTTGTACATATCAACAAAAACACGAATTACAGAATCAGACAATTCCTTATCCATTGTAAACCGAGTACGGCTCCAATCGCAGGAAGCACCTAGTTTTTTAAGCTGTTCGAGAATAATACCGCCATGTTTTTCTTTCCATTCCCATGCATGTTTTAAAAATTCATCGCGGGTAAGATCGGATTTTTTTATTCCTTCTTCTTTCAGTTTATTTACAACCCTTGCTTCTGTAGCAATTGAAGCATGATCAGTTCCAGGAAGCCATAAAGCATTTTTGCCAAGCATTCTGGCTCTTCTCACAAGTATATCCTGAATGGTATTGTTGAGCATGTGGCCCATGTGCAAAACACCGGTAACATTGGGCGGTGGTATTACAATACAATAAGGTTCACGGCTATCGGGCTGTGAGCGAAAAAGTCCTTTTTCCATCCAGAATGAATACCATTTGTCTTCTACTTCTTTAGGACTATATTTGGTTGAAAGTTCCATGATTAAAAAAAAATAATTCATGCAAAAATAACAAATCCAAAATACTTTCAGCAACCTCTTGGCATTGAAACATAATTATTTTATATTTGTAGCAAATAATTCCAAATGAAATCAGAATTCCCGTCCAAATTCCTTTCTTCTGAGCGCTCGGACAAAGTGGAGATTCAAAATTCATTTAAAATCTTCCAGAAACTGCCATTTCTCCAAGTTGTGATTGATGCCATTTCTAGCATTGCCATGATAATCGACAAAAACAGGCAAATTATCTTTGTTAACAAAAAACTAATTGACGTAATTGGAGTTTCAAATTTGGATGAAATACTTGGCTTGAGGCCTGGCGAATTGCTTAGTTGCAAACATTCAATAAACAAATTTGGTGGATGCGGAACCGCTGAAGCTTGTAAGTATTGCGGTGCAGCTATAAGCATTAAGCAAAGTATTGAGCAAGCTATTGTTTCGGAAAATGAATGCCGCATCAGTATTGAAAAAAAAGGAAAAGCAACCAACCTCGATTTACTTGTAACAGCTACACCGATAAAACTTGAAAACGAATTATACTTTATATTGTCCATAGCTGATATCAGTAATGAAAAACGACGCAAAGTTCTGGAGCGCGTTTTTTTTCACGACGTAGTTAATACTGCCGGAGGATTAAAAGGATTGCTTGGATTTCTGAATGAAGATCCCAGCAGTAAAGATTCTCTGGATTTAATATCAATGGCATCGCAATCAGCAAATCAACTCCTTGAGGAAATTCTGATGCAGCGGACTCTTGTTGCTGCCGAAAATGGTGAGCTGCCCGTAAATAAAGCAAAAACAAATCCACTAGATATTATTTCAGAAGTCCGCGACCTGATGTCGAAACACGACGTTGCAAGAGGAATCGCAATTGATATAAAAGCAGATAATAAGTGCAGTTTATTCATTACTGATCCCGTTATATTGCGGCGAGTACTTACTAATTTATTAAAAAACGCCTTGGAAGCTTCAACTATTGAAGAATCTGTTTCAATAGGTTTTAATTGTAATGACGAGCAAATAAATTTTTTTGTGCATAACAATAGTGTTCTTTCAGAGAAGGTAAAAATGCAAATATTCCAACGTTCTTTCTCAACAAAAGGTGACAATAGAGGAATTGGCACATACAGTATTAAATTGCTCACAGAAAATTATCTGGGAGGAAAGGTTAGTTTTTCGAGCGATAAAATAAATGGCACTATTTTCAATGTTTCTATACTGATAAGTCCTGAGAATTAATACAGATGCGAAAAGTTCAATTTATATATATCCTTCTGTTTCTTTCATTGAATACTTATTCAGAAAACACACCTGATAGTTTGTGTTCTCTTTTGAAATCCGCATCCGACAAAGAAAAAATTTCATTACTCAACCAGTTAAATGTTTATTATAGGAGCAACGACTGCAAAACTGCATTAAAATATTCAGATGCAGCGTTTAAAATTTCCACATCTTTAAATGATCTTTCTGGCGCAGGCATATCGCTAAAAAATTCGGCACTGGCATATTATTTTACTGGTGAATACGATAGTGCAGTTGTAATTTCAAATAAGGCACTCAACTATTTTAAAAAAGCAAATGACACCATAGGAATGTCGGCATGTTTCAACAATCTTGGCATTTTTTATAAAGATCTTGGGAATTATCAAAATGCATTAATTAACTACAATTTATCTCTTGCAATTGACACTAAGAGAAGTGATAAACCAGGAATGGCAAGCACATTAAGTAATATTGGAGAATTGTATCACTTGATGGGAAATTACATTCTTGCATTAAATTATTACAATTTATCACTGAATCTTGAAAAGGAAACAGATAATTCAGAAGGTATCGGTGAATGTTACATCAATATTGGTGCACTTTACGAGGAGAACATACAATATGAAAAAGCATTAACATATTATGAAAAGGCTTCTTTGATTTTTGCAAAATCGAACAACTTACAACGTATTGGAATCTGCCTGAACAATATTGGTGTAGTGCATTATAGTCTAAATCAGTATTCTAAAGCAAAAACTTTTTTTGAAAAATCTTTAGCAGTCCGAATTAAAATTGATGACAAATCAGGAATTGCCAGTTGTTATGAAAACATTGGAAAAGTTTATGATTCACAGGGAAAAACAAATGAGGCTCTCGATTATTTTTTTAAATCAATACAACTCAACCTTGAAACTGGAAACAAACGTAAAGCTGCATCAACATTAACATCTAAAGGCATTTCGCTTTTTAAACAAAATGATTTTTTTAAAGCCATTGATTTTTTCCTGAACAGCCTAGAAATTGCTTTGAGTATTCCTGCTTATCCCGAAATTAAAGAAAATTACAAATATCTTTCGGAAGCATATTCCAAAACTGAAGACTTTGAAAATGCATACATTTACAGAACAAGATATTCAAACCTATCGGACAGTCTTTCAAAACAGTTGATTGTTTCTTTCAAAAAGCCTATTAATTCAGACTCAACAGATGCATTTGTAAAATACAGCGATATACATAAGAAAAAATCAACATCCAGTAATTGGATTTTATCTTCCAGTATAGTTACAATTTTTATAATTCTTATGGCTGCTGCTAGAAGGAGAAGGAGAAAAAAAATCAGCAACAATTAACTATTGCATTTTTATCTCAACTCTTCGGTTTTTCTTTTTTCCCACTTCAGTAATGTTTTCTGCAACAGGATTAAGTGGTCCGTAACCCTTATAGGAAAGTCTTGATGCTTCAATTCCTTTTCCTAAAAAGTAATCATAAACAGACTTGGCTCTTTTCTCTGAAATCAAAGTATTGGCTTCCACAGTACCTGAATTATCAGTATAACCACCTATTTCAATTTTTAATGTTGGCGTAGTTTTTAATGCAGCAACAATACTGTCGAGTTGAGCGAATGAACTTTCTTTTAAAGTGATGCTGCCAGAATCAAAAATAACTTTATCTAAAATATAAGCTTCTTTTGATTTGTCATTTGTTGATATTGCTGTAATTGAAGAAACGAATGATTTTCGGAAAGCTTCATATTCTTCAGTCGAATATTTATCAGAACCTATCCAGCTTAAAGCGGGCTCAAGATCGGTGGGAGAAAGGTAGCTTTGAATCAAAGTGATGAGATTCATTTTTTCATCTAGAAATACCATGGAAGGATACCCCATTTGACCTTTGAGTAGGGAACTGGCCAACTGATGTGCTGAGCGGTATCCGGTTGGATTTGGATTTACAAAAGTGAAACCATTGTACACAACTGTATCCTTACGTTCGGCATCAAGTTTTACAGCGTAAAAATACTGGTTCATGAGTTTGATAACAACAGGATTGCTAAACGTATTCTTGTCGAGAGTTTTACACCAGCCACACCATTCGGTATAAACATCAATAAAAACCTTTTTTGGATTTTCCTTGTTCAGTAAAACAGCTTCTTCAAAGCTATACCATTTAATTTTTTCATTTGTTTGCGCTTCGATATTACTAAAAATCAAAACCCACAAACATAGCAGTAAAACTATTTTTTTCATATCAACACAATAAAAAAATTATCTAAATCATTCCAACATTAATCATTTCCATGCATCATTTTAACCAGCCATTTAGACAACAGAATAACAATTAGACCCAAAATAACAATAAAAATTGCGATGCTTGCAAATATGGTATAAGGTCCGAGTTTTTCAACTATCGATACAAATACTCCGCTCAGAAAGTTTGCAATGGCGCTGCTCAAAAACCAGATACCCATAAACATAGAAGAAAAACGAGCAGGTGCTAATTTTGTAACCATTGATAAACCAATAGGCGAAAGGCAGAGCTCTCCAATTGTGTGAAACAGATAAGTTAAAATAATCCACCATAAACTTGCTTTAACAGTAATGTCTGAATTGTCGCCACCACGCTGCATTACAGCTCCAACCATGAACACAAAACCAATTCCCAGAGCTATCATACCCAATCCCATTTTAACAGGTGTAGAAGGATTCTTCTTTATTTTGGCAAGAGCCACCCAAATAGCAGCAAAAACAGAACCCAGTATAACAATAAATATAGGATTAATTGCCTGAAACCATGAAGTTGGCATTTCCCAGCCGAATATGGTTTTGTTTACGAAAGTATCAGTATAAAGATTTAACGTTGTACCCGCTTGTTCAAATCCGGTCCAGAAAAATGTCACAAAAAGCAGAAGAATCACAATAACCCAAATCCTGTCTTTTTCCACTTTTGTTAATGGTCTTTTTTCCATATCAGCATTTGCTTTTTGTTTGTGAACAGGGTATTTTCCAATTTCGCCCAAAAAGCGTTCTGCTGCAATCATGTATACTATGAGTCCGAACATCATGGCAAAGCCAGCAATCATAAATCCATAGCGGAAACCATAAGTTTCTCCAAAATAGCCACAAATCAGTGGTGCAAAGAATGCTCCTCCATTAAAAAGCATATAATATAACGTGAAACCGCTATCGCGGCGCTTATCTCCTTGCACATACAAATCACCGATCATGGATGGTGCACTGGGCTTGAAAAATCCATTTCCAAAGGCCAGCAGAACCAATCCAACAATAAACGAAGTAAAATTAACATCAGCAGCAAGGGTAAAATGCCCAAACATAATAAGAAAACCTCCTATTACCACAGATTTGCGTTTGCCGAAGAATTTGTCGGCTAAAAATCCGCCAAGTAATGGCAAAAGATAACACATACTTGTAAATGTGCCATAAATAAAACCTGCATCAGATTTTGTAAGGCTAAGCCCACCAAGATGAGATTTTTTATTTAATGGGTTTAAAATATCATTCGCCATGTACAATATCAAAAACGCACGCATTCCATAGTAACTGAAGCGTTCCCATATCGAAGTGAATGATAAAAGCCAAAGACCTTTAGGCTGTTTTAATGATTCCGTTTGAACTTCTGTCATAATTATTTTTATTTGAGATTGCTAAAATATAAAATTGTTTGTTCCGTGCCCGAAGTTTTCGACAAGTTCTTAAATTATTTTTTGGCACATTGTTTGGTTTGGAAAGAAAACAAAATAATTATAGGAGGACAAAGTCATGAAAAAAGTAATTTTTACCCTGCTATTAAGTCTAATTCTTTCAGGAGCTTATGCGTTCCGGGGATCTTCAGAACTTAATTTAAAACTTTACGATAATTCAATGTTTTACGTTGTGCTTGATAATGTTACGTTCAATCTCAACAAACAAGCATACACATTCAACGAGCTTATACCCGGAAACCATTTTCTTACTGTAGTTAAAGTTAAACCTTATATGAGCAGCTATGGTTACAGCTTTCAGTCCAATACAGTATTTGCAGGTTACATTTACATTCCTGGTAATAAAAAAATATTTTCAATGATTAACAGTTTTGGTAAATTTATAATAATTGGATCAAGTCCGTATCTGGGCGCTGATGATACTCCAGTAAACTATGAACCAACCGGATATTTTAATCCAGCTCCAGGATATGAAGAATTTTACTATGAAAATGACGAAACTCAGCTATACAATTATCCAGCAGTTACTTACAATTATTCACCCGTAATTTCAGCCGGAAGTTTTTCTGCACTCATGAGTACCATCAGCAGCTCTAGCTTCGACAGTTCAAAACAAAATTTAGCAAAACAAGCCATTGCAAGCAACTGGTTTACTTCTGCACAGATTTGTGAAATGCTTAAACTGTTCACTTTCGAATCGAGTAAATTGGCTGTTGCCAAAGCTGCTTATGAAAAAGCCATAGACAAATCTAATTATTTTATGGTAAACAATGTGTTTACATTCGAAAGCAGTATCGAAGAGTTATCTGCTTACATCGCAGCCAAATAATCCATATATACACAGTCCTTCCTAAACTGTGCCGCCTGAGAGTCCGATTTTTTCGGGCTCTTTTTTTATTGTATTTTTTAAATAAATTTTTAGCTTTGCAAGTAACAAAATGACGAAATGAATTCCTCCGCTTCAAAAAATGATTTTATTGCAATTACTGGTTATGGTTCTGTTTCTCCTTTAGGAAAAGACAGAAAGTCAATTTATTCAAGTTATTTAAGTTGTGAGAATGCATTTAAAATTAGACATTTTAACCACAAAGAATATGCGGTTGCGCCATTAAACCATGCTGCCGAAGAAGCACTTGTTAGATTAATGCTGGATAATGCAAGATATCGCAAAATTGATAAATCGGTTTTAATGGCAATTTATGCTTCATCACTTGCATTATCTGAAGCCAACTGGGCAGACAGTTTAAACAAGATCACAGGAGTAAATATTGGTTCTTCTCGCGGAACGACAGGTTTATTCGAACAGTTGCATTCCGAATTCCTGAAAAGCAAAACGCACGAAACACAAATTATAACTTCGCCACTTACTACTTTAGGTTATATTTCAAATGAAGTAGCCTCATATCTGAACTTAACCGGCCCGCTGATCAATACTTCGGTAACTTGCAGCACAGCATTACAAGCTATTTCAAATGCATTTGCCTGGTTAAAAGCAGGAATGGCGGACAGATTTATGGCAGGTGGTTCTGAGGCTCCTTTAACTAAATTTACAATTGCGCAGGTAGAAGCACTTGGTATATACACAAAAAAAACGCATGACGCATATCCGTGTACTCCCATGATTGCAAAGGAGCCCAAAGAAAACAGCTTTGCATTAGGTGAAGGAGCTGCTGTTTTTGCACTTGAAAAAATGAATCTTCAGCAAATTGAATCGCAAAAACCATTAGGTGTTATTGAGTCAATAGGATTTTCTTTCGAACGCCCTCCTTCTCCTTCCGGAATTGCGGCTGATGGTATGCTGATATCTAGTTCAATGAAAATGGCATTAAATGATATGAACACTGATAATGATATCGATCTGATAATTATGCATGCTCCCGGTACTATAAAAGGTGATGAAGCAGAGCTAAATGCCATACAGAATATTTTCCGGAACAAAATACCTAATTTGTATTCCAACAAATGGAAAATCGGTCACACATACGCAGCTTCAGCAGCCCTAAACATTGAACTGGCATTGATATGTATACAGAACAACTTCAACCCTGCTTTTCCTTATCCTGTTAATGTTAACCACACCAAACGGAATATTAAAAAAGTCATGATAAACGCCACAGGTTTTGGTGGCAATTCCACATCAATAATTGTTTCTCATCCCGACTTATTTAGCTAACCAACTTATTTTTGCTTTATGCTTTCACATGTTGATATTATTGCCACAGAGCTTGGTGTTACAAAAAAGCAGGTAGAAAACACCATAAATCTCCTTAAAGCAGGGGGAACAGTTCCATTTATTGCTCGCTACCGCAAAGAAGCAACCGGCTGCCTTGATGAAGTTCAAATTATGCAGATCCGCGACAGAATGATTCAATTAACGGAACTTGACAAGCGCCGGACAGCAATTATTCAAAGCATTACTGAGCAGGAAAAACTCACACCAGAAATTCAAGAACAACTTAATAAAGCAATTACAATTTCAGAACTTGAAGATATTTATCTTCCTTTTCGCCCTAAAAGAAAAACAAGAGCTTCAATTGCCAAAACAAAAGGGCTTGAACCACTAGCAAAAATCATCTTGCAGCAAACAGAAAAAGACATTTCTCTTACTGCTGAAAAATTTATCAATATAGAAAAAGGAGTCAATTCTTCAGAGGAAGCACTTGACGGAGCCAGAGATATTATTGCAGAATGGATAAATGAAGATCTTTTTATACGAAGCAAAATCAGAAAATTGTTTGAATATGAAGCAATGATTTCTTCAAAAATATTAAAAGGTAAGGAAACCGAAGGTGAGAAATACCAAAGTTATTTTAAATGCTCCGAACTTCTTAAAAAAGCCCCTTCGCACAGAATTCTGGCAATGTTTCGGGGCGAAAATGAAGGTTTTCTTTCTATTAACATAGCTCCCGATTCTGAAAAAGCACTCGATATAATCAACAATAAATATATAAAAAGCCGGAATTCCTGTTCAGAAGAAATTCAAAAAGCTATTGCTGATAGCTACAAACGCTTGCTTAGTTCTTCAATTGAAACAGAAATCAGAAACATTGCAAAAGAGAAAGCAGACAGGGAAGCTATTTTAGTGTTTGTTGAGAATATTCGCCAACTGCTTATGTCACCTCCACTAGGCGAAAAAAATGTTCTGGCAATTGATCCGGGATTTCGATCGGGATGTAAAGTAGTTTGTTTGGATAAACAAGGCAAATTACTTCACAACGAAACAATCTACCCTCATCCACCTGAAAACGAAGTGAAGCAGGCTGTAAATAAAATTACAAGTCTTGTTAATGCATATAAAATTGAAGCCATTGCAATTGGTAATGGAACTGCAGGCCGAGAAACTGAAAGATTTATCAAAAGTATACGTTTCGAAAAGGATATAATGGCATTGGTTGTTAGTGAGAATGGCGCTTCGGTTTATTCTGCATCAGCAGTTGCTAGGGAAGAATTTCCCGAATATGATGTTACCGTAAGAGGCGCTATTTCAATAGGACGCAGACTTATGGATCCATTAGCTGAACTGGTAAAAATTGACCCAAAATCAATTGGAGTTGGGCAATATCAACACGATGTAAACCAGTCGGAACTCCAGAAAAGTCTTGACGATACGGTTATGAGTTGTGTGAATTTTGTTGGCGTTGAAGTGAATACTGCCAGCAAACAATTGTTGACCTATGTTTCGGGAGTTGGACCAGTTCTTGCGCAGAACATTATTGATTATCGCAACAAAAACGGAGCTTTTACCAGCAGGAACGCTTTGAAAAAAGTTACTCGATTTGGTGAAAAAGCCTTTGAACAGGCAGCAGGTTTTATCCGAATTTCTAATGCTGAAAATTTGCTAGACAGAAGTGCGGTTCATCCAGAAAGTTATCATATTGTTTATAAAATGGCCGAACATCTGGGATGCACAGTTGATGATATTGTTCAGAAAAAAGAAATCAGAGAAAAAATAAACCTGAAAGATTATATTACAGAGGCCATTGGACTGCCTACACTTCAGGATATTATAAAAGAACTGGAAAAGCCAGGTCGTGATCCGCGGAGTAAATTTGACTTTTTTGAATTCGACAATTCGGTTCACTCCATTAAAGATCTTAAAACCGGAATGATTTTACCCGGTATAGTTACCAATATTACGGCATTCGGTGCATTTGTTGATATTGGTGTGCATCAGGATGGACTTGTCCACGTTAGTCAGATGGCCAATGCTTATGTTAAAGACCCGAATCAAATTGTAAAATTACACCAAAAAGTACAGGTAAAAGTTCTGGAAATAGATATTGACCGGAAAAGAATTACCCTTTCGATGAAGGATGTTGAGATTGCATGAAAAGAGTCCGTGCCTCTTATTCCGTCTTACAATTCTGCTTGTTTATCTCTTTTTTCTAATAATTTGATTTCTTATCTAATTATTTTTCATTTATCATTCTACCATATTTGTCTCTGTTTATAGATAATTCGTAATTAAAATATGAGTTATTCTGCTTATTTAGAAGCAATATAAAAAGACTTTACCCCTTGACAAATGAAAAATCGTGAATTAAATTTGGGGACACAATTACTAAATCTCCACAATTATGAAAAAAGCTACCATTCTTATTCTCGCTTCAGTTTTTGCATTCTTAGTAAATGTGAATGCACAGGCTCCTCAGCGCAAATGTGGAACCATGGAATATCTTGCTCAGCAAAAAGCGGAAGATCCAACACTTGAAATAAAAATTGAGAATTACGAAGTTGCCATGCAAAAGTGGATTGATGCAAATCAGGAATATATAAACAATTCCAAAGCTATTGTGACTGTTCCTGTGGTGGTGCATGTGGTTTACAACACAACAGCCCAGAACATAAGTGATGCACGTGTATTGGAACAAATAAACATTTTAAATAGAGATTATGCCGGATTAAATACTGGATCAATGGGTTCGTTTTCTTCCTCATTAAAAGTAAATACAGATTTGCAATTTTGTTTGGCACAACGTAAACCTGACGGAACCGCAACAAACGGAATCGATAGAAAATCAACAACTGTTACCTCGTTCTCCACAAACAATTATGTTAAAATGTCCAGTAAAGGCGGTTTGGATGCATGGGATGCCACAAAATACATGAACATTTGGGTTTGTAATCTTGGCGGTGGTTTATGCGGATATGCTCAGTTTCCAACCAGCGGAGTGAACTCAACTTTTGGAGTTGTTATCAATTATCAGTATTTTGGAGTAACTGGCGCTGTTGCACCTTATAATCTGGGAGGAACCACCACTCATGAAATTGGACATTGCTTTAATTTATATCACGTTTGGGGCGATGACAATGGAGCCTGTACAGGAACCGATTACTGTACTGATATTCCAAATCAGGCCAATTCAACATACGGTGTTCATACAGGCGTTTTAACTGATGCATGTACTTCAACTTCTCCTGGCGTTCAGTATATGAATTTCATGGATTACAGCGATGATGCTTCTTATGCCAATTTCACACCCAATCAAAAAGCAAGAATTGCAGCTCTTTTTACATCAGGTGGATTGCTGTATTCTTTAAGCGTTTCAAATGGATGTACTCCTCCGAGCACTTCCTCTTGTGGAACACCTGCAAGCTTATCAGCTTCGGCTATTACAACAACTTCGGCAACATTAACCTGGGGCGCAATAAGTGGAGCAACAAGTTATAACATCCAATATCGCAAATCAGGAACAACAACCTTTACAACAACCACTTCTACTACTGCATCTAAAGCTATTACAGGCTTAACTGCTGCATCAACTTACGAATTTAAGGTTCAGGCGATTTGTTCAACAACAGGAGTTTATTCAGGACTAACAACATTTACAACGCTCTCTTCTACAACTTGTACTGATATTTACGAATCAAACAATACCGTAGCAACGGCAAAAACAATTGCTGTTAATACTAACATCACTGCACTCATTGGAACTTCAACAGACGTTGATTACTTTAAATTTTCGAATACAAGTACAAAGAAAAACATTAAAATAGTTTTAAGTAATCTTCCTGCGGATTATGATATCAAACTTTACAAATCAAACGGAACTACTCTGGTTACTACATCACAAAACAGCGGTACCACTAGCGAAACCATTACATATAACAATGCTGCTGCCGGAACATATTACCTAAAAGTTTACGGATACAGCAGTGCATATTCTGCAACTTCATGCTACACATTAAATGCCAGTATCAGCAGCACTGCATACAAAGGTGGTGATGGTGAAATAACTGAATCAGACACTCCAGCGCTTCTTTCTATGTTCCCAAATCCCGCAATTGACAACGTAAGTATTATGTATAATTCTGAAAAGGATGCTTCTCTTTCTATAAAAATCATTGATATGACCGGAAGAATTGTTTATTCAGGAAATTATCAGGCTCCAAAAGGTTTGAATAGCTACGCAATTGATTTAAGCAGTTTTACAAATGGTCTCTACATGGTTGCTGTGGAAAACAGTGGTGATGTTCAAATAGAAAAGTTACTGATACAGAAATAAGTTATTTTACTTTTATTGAGCCCGTCGAGATTTATTGACGGGCTTTTTTTTCACCCACAACAATTGAATTCTAATTTTTTCGTTAGAAAACTGTGTATTTTTATTTCAGAATAAATTACTTTTGTAGTATAAGCAATACCAATTTTAATGAAATCCAACAACAGTTTCAATGCTATATTTGTTCTAAGCCTGTTTTTTTTATTGATTTTCTCTAACCTTGAGGGATTTTCCCAGAATATAAAAGGCGGTTTAATTGCAGGGTTTAATGCCACTCAGGTTGATGGCGACGAAGTATTTGGTTATCATAAATTCGGCTTAAATACGGGTGCCACAGCAATTATACCTATCAATAAAGTATTTTCGATAAGTATTGAAACTTTATACAATCAAAAAGGAAGTTACCAGCGACCAATCTATAATGATACCGTTAAAAGCGGCGAGTATAAGTTAAAACTGAATTACCTTGATGTGCCGGTATTGTTTCATTATGAAGACAAAGGAGTTATCAATTTCGGGACAGGTTTCTCTTGGGGCCGACTGGTTGAATTTGCTGAATGGGAACATGGGAAAAGAATTAATTGGGAAACACAAACCGGTCCGTATAAAAGTGCAGATATTAATTGGATTTTTGATGTTCAGCTCCGGATGAAAAAGAATTTTAGATTCGATTTCAGATATGCCTATTCTGTTGGAAAGATTCGTACCAGGACGTTTCTAACTGGAGACACACGCAAACAATTTAATAATTTGCTTTCCTTTAGGCTGATTTATGTATTTAACGATTCTGCACTTCCAGCTGGTGAAGCCAAATCAAAAAAGAAATAAAGCTGTTACTTTATTTTAATTTTTTCTCTGTTCTTTTTTATACAATACCGATATAAGAACAGACAACAGTAATATGCAGAAAATTACAAGCAATGAAATGTTGATTGGAATAATATAAATATAGGATACAATCATTTTTAGGCCAACAAAAAAGAGAATTGCTGCCAGACCGTATTTCAGGTAATAAAAATACTTAGTAATTCCGGCTAATGCAAAGTACAGAGAACGCAAGCCAAGTATTGCAAATACATTCGAAGAAAAAATAATAAACGTATCATTTGAAATTGCAAGTATGGCCGGAATCGAATCCACCGCAAAAATCAAGTCGGTAAACTCAACTACAATTAAAACAACAAATAATGGAGTAGCATACCAGAGTTTGTTTTTTTTGATAAAAAATTTATTGCCTGCATCTTCGGAAGTAAACCTGAAAAATTTCTTAAACAACCGGACAACTGGATTTTTTTCTGGCTTAATTTTAGTTTCTCCCGAAAAAGCTGTTGAAATACCTGTAAACACAAGGAATGCACCAAAAATATATATCAGCCAGTGGAAATTTTCAATCAATGCCACTCCTGTAAAAATAAACATCCCTCTTAATACCAATGCGCCAATGATACCCCAGAAAAGAACTTTGTGCTGATATCTCGGATCGACTGCAAAAAACTTAAACAATAGAATAAATACGAATAAATTATCCACACTCAATGATTCTTCAATCAAATAACCAGTCAGGAACTCGAGCGCTTTTACTTGTCCGAAATAATGGTAAATAAAAAAATCGAAACTCAAGGCCAGCGAAACCCAAATAGCGGTCCACATCAAAGCTTCACTTATCTTAACCTCATGTGATTTTCTGTGAAAAACACCTAGATCAATGGCAAGCAATAAAATGATCGACCCGATAAATGCAATCCACAAATAAATGCTTTCTGTCATTTGGTAAATATTTAGTATCCAAATTATTCAAAATACTTTAACAAAACTACTACTAAATAATAAATGATGAATAAAAACAAATTGCTATTTTTACCAAAGCATTTTTTTTAATTTAAATTCTTTTATTTCGTTCGATAGATGTTCCTCTTCAACTTTTCTATTGCTGCCTTTATTTCGCTTATGGCAAACTTCAGTATTCTTTCAGAATACGCTAACAATTCTGCATTATTAAATGAATTGTCGGCTAAAAAAGGGCAAATCTCAATTGTTTCCGATTCAATAAATCCTTCTGATACAATTTGTATTCCCGGATTTCCAACTCTTGGAAAGTGGATGTTTCAAGGCAATAAACAAAGAGCCAACTGGCTTGGCGTGCAATGGAAAAATAAAATTCTTATTGAACCCATTAATATTATTTTTATCGACAGTATTTCTACAAGTATTGAAGAATCTGAAAAACAACTTATAGAAAACCTAAAAAAAGCCGGATATAAATCGAGAAGTTTACATTCAAGCGGTTATTTGGGATATATCGGGCACAATTACTACAGCCAACTTCCCAAAGAGAAAAATCATGCATTTTCAAATGCTTCGGCTTTTGTAAACAATAACCACAGCAGGGTTTTTGGTCCGTATCTCATCAATGGGGTTTTTTATTATACCGCTTCATTGAGCAGGGAAAATGTTGCACCTTTTGCAAAAGTAAAACATCATTTTGCTTCATTTGTCAGGGCAAGGGATGAATTTTCTCAAAGTCTCAACAAAAAGAGCAATTATAAAATTATTTGTTCAGTATATTTGAAAAATCTCATTTCAGAAAGCGCATCAGAATCTACTGGTGACCATGACGGTTATGCAACCGTTCTTTCGCTAAAAAATTAAAATATCTTTTTAAGAAACTGTTTAAAATTTTTAATATGCCCCGTCAATTCGAGTTTTTCTATCGTCGTTTCTCGATACCCGCATACATTTTTATAATTGATTAATATATAGGAGCGGACTCGAAGTGACGATAGAAAAAGTATCGAGAATAGGGGCTTAATAATTTTGTGTTTTAAAATTTAAACAACCTCTAATTTATCTCAATAATTATTTAGAGATAGTCCTTTGAAAAGCAAAAATCCTGACATTTCGCAAAAATTCATTTCCAATTTCCTTGCTCATCAGCGATTCCGGTTTCCGTTCGGGATGCCATTGAACAGCTAGCAAAAACGGTTTGCCAATTTTAAACTTCCACTCGTAAGCTTCAATAATTCCATCGTCGGCAAAAGCAGTTGCTACAAAACACGTTGCCAATTGCCTTACTGCTTGATGGTGATTGGTATTTACGCTATCGCTATTTTTCTCCGAAATGGCAAAGAGTAAAGATTTCTCTGAAATTTTTATAGGATGAATTGCATTGTACCCGCCATCAGTTCTGTGTTTAACCGAGGTATCAAAATCGTCAGGAATATCAACTATAAGAGAGCCGCCCATGTATACATTCAGGATTTGTTCGCCCCGGCAAATTGCCAGAATAGGAATTTGCATTTGCATGGCTTTCTGAATAAGGCTAAACTCAAGTGAATCGCGGTATTTATCCATTTCGCATCTTGAAGTATCCGAAATTTTACCATAATATTCTGGGTTTACATCTGGTCCACCAGTAAGAACCAGCCCCGAACATTTTTCCAGAATTTCTGCCGCTTCCAAAGGTTTTTTCCCATACAAATTAACACATTTAATTGTAGAATCAGCAGAACTGATCCATTTCATGTAAGCCTTGTAATTTTCTGATGTTGTTGCTTTGGAGAAGGCGATCAGAATATTACTTTGTTTACCCTTTTGCGAAAAACTAGAAATAGCAGCATGTACAAAAATAATTGCAAAAAATATTTTTAATACTGCTGAGTCTTTTCCTATATATTTCATTATGTTTAAGTTGGTCAAAAAGCTAACACAAACTTATGAAATAGTTTTGATGAAATACGAAGAAACGGTTTAATATTTATATGAAATCTTTAATAGTCTTCTATTTTAAAACCTTAAAACGCCAGATAAAATTCTTTTGAAAAGCTCATATATTCATCTGTATACTCTCCCGAAGGCTCCTCAAGAATAGTGATTTCTTCGGATATAACTTCTCTTCTTTGTTTTTCAAGTTGCAAAACAATTCTTTTTGCAGGTTTTCCTATAACAGGAAACATGTGAAGCTTTTTTGCAACAAAGTATCCCTGCGCCGAAGCCAGACGACAAAAATATTTTTCTTCATTGGACGGAAGGATGACACAAAATTTTCCAAATTCATCAAGCAAACTGAATGAAACAGCAATCAAAGCTTCGTAAGGCAAATTGTCATCGTGTTTGGAGAAGAAATCCTCACGTCGCAAGGGCTTCATTGAATTTCTAAAGTATGGCGGACTGCATACAATCAAATCGTATTTTTTGTTGGTTTTCGCATATTCCTGAATAGAACAATGGTGAACATTTAAACGTCCTGACCATGGCGATTTTAAAAAATTTCTTTTTGCTGTTTCGGCAGAATGAGAATCAATTTCCACGGCATCAACCAAGGCATTTAGATTTCGCTGTGCTAACATAAGCGCAATAACACCCGAACCGGTTCCTATTTCCAAAATGGTATTGCAGTTTTGCACATCGGCCCATGCCCCAATCAATACACCATCTGTTCCAACTTTCAAAGTACAACCGTCGTCGGAAACAGAAAACTGTTTAAAATCAAAAGCCATTTAATATTTTATTGGAGATACATGTCGATAAGACCTTCGGGAGCAGTGATATAAATTATCTTTTTTTTCCTGTCAATTTTAGTTACGATTTCATCAGCCGCAGGAATTAGAACTTCCTTACTCCCATGGAGAATTTCGAGTAAAGGATAATGTGGCATTTCAATAATCCTGCTTACTTTTCCTATTAACCCGAATGAAGCATCATAAACGTCGTAACTTAAAATTTCATCTCTCTGGAAATTTTTACCTCTGGATTTTGGAATCAAATCCGAAGGCAGCCAGATTGTGGCTTTTAAAAGAGCTTGTGCTTTGGGCTCACTGTCAATTCCAACAAAATTTATATAAATCCATTCGGAATTTTTATAGCTCAATTGTTCAATAAAAAAAGGAACCAGTTGACCTTTGATTTCAAGGAAAACTGATTCCAGTTTTTTTACGGTTTTTTCGGGAAGTGGTTGTACTATTTTAGCAACAACCGAACCCTTATAACCATGTAATTTTGTAACAGAAGCAAATAAAAAATTCTCTTCTTTTTTCATTAAGCAGGAAATAATTATGCTTCCGGCTGGGCTGGTTTTTCTTCAGGAGTTTCCTGAGTTTCAGCAACTGGTTCAACTACTGTTTCAGCAACTGGCTCAACTACTGTTTCAACAACAGGTTCAACTTCAGTTTCAGCAACTGGTGCTTCCTCAACAGTATCTTCAGCTACATCATTTTTCTGAGCTTCTTTCTGAGCAAGTTTCAGTCGTTTTGCAGCAATTTCTTCAGCGCGTTTTTCATTGGCTTTAACTTCAAGTTCAAGACGAGATTTGTGCTCATTCTTTTTGTTTAAAAGACCTTCAGAAATTTTGCTCTTAATTTTTAAATCTTTTTCTTCAACCCACTGTTGAAATTTTGCTTCAGCAGTTTCTATTGTTAATGCTCCTTTTTCAACACCCCTTAATAAGTGTTCTTTGTATAAAATTCCTTTGTAAGATAAGATAGCGCGAACCGTATCAGAAGGAATTGCTCCATTCTGAATCCAATTAACAGCCTTGTCAACATTGATATCAATTGTTGCAGGCTTTGTTAACGGGTTATAAACCCCGATTTTTTCAATGAATTTTCCATCACGAGGTGCTCGACCATCCGCAATTACAATGTGGTAAAAAGGTTGTCCCTTTTTTCCGAAACGCTGTAATCTAATTTTCGTTGCCATAAATTTATTTAATTGATTAATTTGAATTTTGGGCTGCAAAGATCGTTTTTTTTTGCGAATTACAAAAATATTGACAACAATTTTAATTTTTTCAAAAGAAAATCTACTTCCAAATCATTGAAATGCAATATACTTTTATGTTGCAGATAAAATATTTTAATTAAAATTTTACAATTAGAGGAATTCGGTATATTTTTGCTGAATTAAATAATCTGATTTGTAATCGTTTTTATTTATGTCAAAATGTGTTGTTGTTTTGTTTCGATATTTAATTTATATTTGCTCTCAAATTAAAAGATAATGAAGGTTGTAAAAATCAGAAAAGGTCTTAATATTCCATTAAAAGGAGAAGCCTCCCAAGCAGATATCGGCTTAGCAAAGGATGATATTATTGCCATAAAGCCAGATGATTTTATAGGATTTGTTCCAAAAATGTATGTAAAATCAGGAGATAAGGTTAAAGTTGGAACACCCGTTTGTTACAACAAACTTAATGAAAAGATTCAAATCTGTTCACCCGTTAGCGGAGAAGTTCTTGAAATTTTCAGAGGTGAAAAACGCAAGATTCTCGAAATCCAAATCCGCAATGATTTCAAATTTGTTGCTGAACAGTTTTCATTTTCTACCTCCGATATACTCAGCAAAAATCAAATTCTGGAATTACTTGCTTCGAGCGGCTTATTTTCATTTATCCGTCAGCGGCCTTACGATATTATCCCTAATATTGATTCTGTACCCCGCGACATTTACATTTCATGCTTCGATTCCTCTCCCCTTGCGCCCGACTATAATTTCATTTTAAAGGATAAAGAAAATTATTTTCAGAAAGGAATTGATATTTTCAGCACACTTTCCGAAGGCAAAGTTCATCTTGGAATCAATGCAGCGGCAGAAAATCAATTGTTCGATAATATAACAAACGTTGAAAAGCATTATTTCAAAGGTCCTCATCCGGCAGGCAATGTTGGTGTTCAGATTCACCATACCCACCCTATAAATAAGGGCGAAATTATTTGGTATCTGAATCCTCAGGACGTAGCAATGATAGGGAAATTTTTTGCTGAAGGCATTTACGACACCAGCAGAATTATTGCAGTTACGGGCCCTTCGGTACAAAACCCCAAATATATCAGCACAATTATTGGGGCAAAAATTACAAACATTTTATCAGAAAACAGCGTTCAACCCAACACACGTTTTATCAGTGGGAATGCGCTAACCGGAACAACTGTTGAACTGAAAGGTTTTCTGGGATATTACCACCATCAACTTACCATGATTCCAGAAGGCAATTATTTTGAATTTGCTGGCTGGGCTGCTCCTGGTTTAAAAAAATTCAGCAATTCAGGTTTATTCGTTTCAAAACTTTTACCAAAAATTGATTTTAAGCTCGACACCAATTATCATGGAGGATTAAGAGCTTTTGTAATGAGTGGTGAATATGAAAAAGTATTTCCTTTCGACATTTATCCGGTATATTTACTCAAAGCAATTCTTACCGATAACATAGACAAAATGGAAGAATTGGGAATTTATGAGGTTTCAACGGAAGATTTTGCACTTTGTGATTTTGTATGCACCTCTAAAATTGAAGCACAGCAAATTGTAAGTCAGGGATTGGAACTTATTAGAAAAGAAATGAGTTAGTTTTTTCAGAAATATATATATGAAAAGTCTTCGAAATTATTTAAGCAAAATAAAACCTAACTTTCAGAAGGGAGGAAAATTTCAAAAGTTTCATTCTACATTTGATGCTTTTGAAACATTTCTTTTTGTTCCGGATAAAGTTACCGGCACAGGAGCCCATTTACGTGATGCCAATGATTTAAAACGCACTATGTCGTTTGTAATCATAGCCATGATTCCTGCTTTACTTTTTGGAATGTGGAATGCAGGATATCAGTATCATTTATCAGTTGGAGTAACTTCTGGAATTTTGGATAACTTTTTGTTTGGTTTTATTAAAATTCTTCCAATTATTGCAGTATCCTACATTTCAGGCTTAGCAGTTGAATTTATTTTTGCACAAACCCGCCATCATGAAGTTAATGAAGGATTTTTAGTAACAGGAATGCTAATTCCTTTGATAATGCCCGTTGATATTCCATTGTGGATAGTTGCTGTTGCAACAATTTTTTCTGTACTATTTGTTAAAGAAGCGTTTGGCGGCACAGGTATGAATGTTTTCAATCCTGCATTAATGGTGAGAGCATTTATATTTTTCGCTTACCCAGCAAAGATAACTGGCGATTTGGTTTGGATTCATGGCTTAAGTGATAAAGCCCAGATTGTTGATGGCTTTTCAGGAGCTACTCCACTTTCTTATGCTGCCACTGATCAAATTGATAAAATACCCTCACTACATGATTTATTTTTTGGTTTTATTCCAGGGTCTATAGGCGAAACCTCAAAGTTTGCGATACTCATTGGTGCCGCAATACTGATTATTTCGGGGGTTGCAAGTTTGAGGGTAATGCTTTCAACAATTACAGGCGGTGTAGTAATGAGTTTAATTTTCAACGTATTTGCACTTAACAGTTACATGACAATTGATCCAATTACGCAAGTTTTAATGGGAGGCTTTTTATTTGGTGCAATTTTTATGGCAACCGATCCGGTTTCTGGATCACAAACACCATTAGGAAAAATTATTTATGGCTTTTTAATAGGAATGTTTGCCATAATGATTAGGGTATTTAATCCCGCGTATCCTGAAGGCATGATGCTGGCAATTTTATTAATGAATGCTTTTGCGCCATTAATAGATCATGCCATTATTCAATCAAATATAAAACGGCGCAAAAAACGTGTGCTTCAAACATCGGTAGTTAAACAATAATTCAATTTTTATGTTTAGTAACAGATATATCTTTATTTATTCAGCGGTAATGGTTATTGTTATTGCAATAGCACTTACAGTTGT
This sequence comes from Bacteroidales bacterium, assembly GCA_038214085.1. Classification (GTDB taxonomy): domain Bacteria; phylum Bacteroidota; class Bacteroidia; order Bacteroidales; family CG2-30-32-10; genus JBBQSF01. The sequence goes on from JBBQSF010000028.1 coordinate 22,570, forward strand.
GGCGGTACAGCTTAAACCACGCCAAAAGTATAACGAACGTGTTGAAAAAATGCAAAATATTCTGACTTCGGTTAATATTGAATCAATGCCTCAAAATGCCGAAACATTGTATAAGAAATATTTTACTTCTTCAATTGTTGTAAATACTAAAGGAGAAGAAATTTCTGGCAAAAACGCCTTTGATATTGAATTAGTTGTTGAAATTAAAAAAGCTCCCGAACAGCGAAATCTTCCTGTATTTATATGTACCAACGATAAAAATGAAAAATATTATTCGGTACCAATACGCGGAAAAGGTTTATGGGGTCCTGTTTGGGGATATATTGCCCTAAATGATGATTTAAACACAATTACAGGTGCTCAGTTTGGCCATAAAAGCGAAACCCCGGGTTTAGGTGCCGAAATTGAAACAAGAGAATTTCAGCAGCATTTTATTGGAAAAACCATATTTGATGATAAGGACAACTTTGTTTCTATTTCAATTATAAAAGGAGGTGCACCTGAATCGGACAAGCATGGCGTTGATGCAATTTCAGGTGGCACAATAACCAGCAAAGGCCTTGAAAAATCAATCAAAGATTGTTTGGGCGACTATGTTAATTATTTTAAAAAAGTTAGGAAACAGGAACCGAAATCATAATAGATTATGAAAAATCTGAAACTTTTAACAAACCCGTTTAATAGAGAAAACCCAATAACAGTTCAGGTATTGGGTATTTGCTCCGCTCTGGCAGTTACTGTTCAAATGAAACCTGCCATTGTAATGGCATTATCTGTAACAGTTGTAACTGCATTTTCAAATCTGATAATTTCCGCAATGCGCAATACTATTCCTTCGCGAATAAGAATTATTGTTCAGTTGGTGGTTATTGCAGCCTTAGTAATTATTGTGGATCAACTTCTCAAAGCTTATGTTTACGATGTTAGTAAAAAACTATCTGTATTTGTGGGATTGATTATTACCAATTGTATTTTAATGGGACGGCTTGAAGCTTTTGCCATGGCAAACAAACCATGGAATTCGTTTGTTGATGGTGTTGGTAACGGTTTGGGATATGGAATAATTTTGGTAATTATTTCATTTTTCCGCGAAATATTTGGCTCAGGTAGTATAATGGGTTTTCAAATTGTTCCCCAATCTTTTTACGATTTAGGTTATATGGACAACGGAATGATGATTCTTCCGCCAATGGCATTAATTACAATTGGAGCAATCATTTGGGTTCAACGTAGTAAAAACCGCGATTTAATTGAAAAATAAAGAAAAATACAATGGATAATTTATTTAATTTGTTTGTCCGCTCAGTCTTTATCGACAATATGATTTTTGCATATTTTCTTGGAATGTGCTCTTATCTTGCTGTTTCAAAAACTGTTAAAACTTCTCTCGGACTAGGAATTGCTGTAACTTTTGTTCTAGTTATTACAGCACCTGTAAACTGGTTACTTGACACATATCTTTTAAAAGAAGGCGCTTTAACATGGATTGGCGCTGAATATGCCGATGTGGATTTAAGTTATCTGAGTTTCATCATTTTTATTGCAGTAATCGCTGCTATTGTTCAACTTGTTGAAATGGTTGTTGAAAAATTCAGTCCAACTCTTTACAATGCCCTTGGTATTTTTCTTCCACTTATTGCTGTAAACTGCGCAATTTTAGGAGTTGCCCTTTTTGTTCAGGAAAGAGAATATACTCAGATCAGCGAAGTAACCGTTTATGCCTTTGGTTCCGGCATTGGATGGTTTCTTGCTATTGTAACTTTGGCTGCAATTAGGGAAAAAATTACTTATTCAAATATACCTGCTCCATTAAGGGGCTTGGGAATAGCGTTTATTCTTACAGGCATAATGGCTGTAGCTTTTATGAGTTTTATGGGAATTAAAATTTAATGAAAAAATATTTTTTATGATACTATTGACCAGTAATTTAGGTTTGTTGATGGGCCTTGGTGTTACCATTTTTTTACTTGTAATAATTTTGTTAGTGGTTATGCTGTTGGTTGCTAAGGCTAAGCTCACAGCCTCCGGTCCTGTAATTATTAAAATTAATGAGGAAAAAGAAATCAGTGTTAATGCAGGATCTTCATTATTATCAACATTATCGAACGAAAAAATATTTTTACCCTCGGCTTGTGGTGGTGGCGGAACTTGCGGAATGTGCAAATGCCAGGTGAATAACGGAGGTGGAAATATTTTATCTACCGAAGTAAGTTTTTTTACCCGAAAACAAGCGTTGAACCATTGGCGACTTGGATGTCAGGTTAAAGTTAGAGAAAGCCTTGAAATAACAATACCTAAGGAAGTTTTTGGTATTAAAAAATGGGAATGTGAAGTGATTTCAAATCGCAATGTTGCTACTTTTATAAAGGAATTTGTTGTAAAACTTCCCGAAGGAGAATCGCTTGATTTTGAATCCGGAGGATATATTCAGATTGACGTTCCAAAATGTGAAGTTGATTTCAAGGATATGATCATAGAAGATATTTATAAAGCTGACTGGGAACATAACAAAATGTTCGATTTAAAAATGAAGAATCCAGAGCCTATATACCGTGCTTACTCTATGGCCAATCATCCCGCTGAAGGAAATATCATCATGCTGAACATTCGTATTGCCACACCGCCATGGGATAGAGCGAAAAACTCATTTATGAACGTAAATCCGGGGATTTGTTCCTCTTATATATTTTCAAGGAAACCCGGCGACAAAATAATAATTTCTGGACCTTATGGCGAATTCCACATTAAAAAAACCAATAAAGAAATGATATATATCGGAGGTGGTGCCGGTATGGCTCCTTTGCGTTCGCAGATATTTCATTTGTTCAATACAGAAAAATCAACCCGAAAAGTTAGTTTCTGGTATGGTGCACGTTCACTTAAAGAAGTTTTTTACGAAGATGAATTCCGCACTATTGAAAATAATTTCCCAAATTTTAAATTTAATCTTGCTCTTTCAGAACCCTCTCCCGAAGATAACTGGACCGGTTACACTGGCTTTATTCACCAGATAGTTTTGGAAAATTATTTGAGCAAACACGAAGAACCTGAAGAAATTGAATTCTATTTATGTGGGCCACCAATGATGAACACAGCAGTATTTAAAATGCTCGACGAACTTGGCGTTCCAACTGAAAATATTGCATACGACGATTTTGGTG
>JBBQSF010000029.1:0-25271 GCA_038214085.1 Bacteroidales bacterium
GTGTAATAAAAATTATTGTTGAATTTTTTGTTGTAAACATCTTTATTGTTGAGATATTCAATAAACATGGAATCCCAGCCGGCTTTAAGGCACAAATTTCCAATTTCCTTATTTCCCAATTCAAAGCCTTCATCATTTACAATAGCTGCATTAACAGGCTCAATTGGTTTTCCCATGGATCCAGGTCGTATTTCAAGCCCAGGGCGGTTTGTAATCATGATTCCCCCAGTTTCGGTTTGGAACCATGTATCATAAATATCGTGATGTAAAATTTTCCGGCCCCAGTGAATCACTTCAGGATTGAGTGGTTCGCCTACACTAAAAATATATTTAAGATTGCTAAGATCGTATTTTCCGAACAAGGCCGGATCTTCCCGCATAAGCATACGCAGCGCGGTTGGCGCAGTGTACCAGATGGTCACTTTTTCATCCTGCAAAAGTTGCATCCAAGCTGCGGCATCATAAGTTCCGCCAAAATGTATTTGAGTAACACCAAGACTCCATGGACCAATAATGCCATAAGATGTTCCTGTAACCCAACCCTGATCGGCCGTGCACCAGTATATGTCGTTCTCGCTGAGGTTTAAAATGTTTTTTGTAGTGAACTGTTGAATGAACAAACTTTTGTGCACATGTTGAACGCCTTTGGGTTTTCCCGTAGAACCTGATGTGTAATGTAACACCGAAGGGGTTTCAGCAGATGTAATAGGAATATCAAAGGATACAGAGGCATTAGCGCAAAGCTTTGGCAGACTGAGGATATTCTCGCTTATATCTTCGGCTACATCAACAAGAAAAATATATTTAAGTGTGGGTAATTTTTCACGGATACGTGTTACTTTTTTCAACAAACTTTTTTTTGTAAACACAGCTTGTGCCCGTGAATCGCCAAGTCTGTCGAGAAGCGCTTCCTCGCCAAAATTAGAAAAAAGTGTTCCAGCAATTGCTTGTATTTTCAATATTCCGAGAAATGCAAAAAATTGTTCCGGCATTTTCGGAAGATAGGTAAAAACAATATCGCCTTTCGCAAAACCAAGCTGCTGTAATACATTTGCGACTTTATTGCTTTCTTCCTCGAGTTGCAAAAAAGAATAATCGCATCTGTTGCTATTTGCATCAATCAAGCGAAATGCAATTTTGGAAGCATTTCCTTGCAAACACTGATGTTTTGTGCAGTAATACGCAATATTATATTGTTCGTTTACGGGTTCAAATCCTGACATGATGGCTTATTTTAAAAGTCAAGGTAAATAAAAGGTTGAGCTTCCGAGCTATACGACTGATAAATGATAATGATTGCGATGGAAGCTGTAATTGCTTTCAGCGACCAGTGCATGCGTGAATAAAAACGCACAGCCGAATCGTACCATTTCATTGGCGTGTAATGCAAGATCATTGCAAAAAGCATTATTGCAAAAGGAAGGATATACAAGGTCATCCATTGAACAGAAAGGCTAAAATCAAGCGATGTGAATATCTTGTTTAACATTATCTGCGCGGTTTCTAAATCTTTTGCCTTGAATATCAAAAAAGAAAAAGCAAGAAAATGAAATGTAATAAAAATGCTTAGGAACTTATACAAACCAGAATTGTGGCGCTTTTTAAAGCGTGAGCGGATTTTATTCGTGTAGATATCCCAGGCCATGGCTACTCCATGCAATGCGCCCCAGATAATGAATGTAAGGTTGGCTCCATGCCAAAAGCCGCAAATTACAAAGGTTATAAAAATGGCAAATACAAGGCCCGTTGTTCGCATGTTCCGCATTCCAAGCGACATGGGCATAAATAGGTAATCGCGCAACCAGCTTGATAATGTAAGGTGCCAGCGACGCCAGAAATCGGTAACATTTTGTGCCAGAAAAGGTTTGTTAAAGTTGGCCGCAATCTCAAATCCCATGAGCAATGCAATACCAATAACAACGTCTGTATATCCCGAAAAATCTGCATAAAGCTGAATAGTTGCACCATAAGAAGCCATTAAACTTTCAAATCCAGTAAAATACGAAGGGGCATCAAACACTCTGTCCACAAAGTTTGCAGCGATATAATCGGCAATCACAATTTTTTTAAACATCCCGAAAACGACCAGAAACAGTGCTTTCCCTATTGTTTCATTTGTAACTGAAGGTTTTGATGACAATTGAGGGAGCAGATCGGAAGCTCTGGAAATGGGTCCTGCCATGATATTCGGGAAGAATGACACATACAAAACGTAATTCAGATAGCTCTTTTCTGCATGAAGAATATTACCACGATACAAGTCGAAAATGTATGTAAGCGACTTAAAAATAAAATAAGAAATACCAATTGGGGCAATGATATTATCGATACTGAATGTTTTTCCGCTGATACTTCCCCAAGAATCAATGAAAAAATTAGTGTACTTAAAATAAAAAAGACATCCAATGTTTATGAGCAATGAAAGTGCTAAAAACCATTTTTTAGAAGGTATTTTTTTTGCAGAATGCATTCCCAGTCCGATCAAGTAGTCGGATGTGGACATTCCCAGTAAAAGGAGCAATGCATTTCCGCTAAGCTTATAGTAAAAGAACAAGCTGAAGAGTAATAACCAAGCATTACGCCATTTAATGTTACTGGATAATAAAATATAAATTCCGTAAAAAACAGTGAACAGAAGAATAAAAAATACCGAATTAAAAAGAATCGGATGTTGCGGATTGTATATTAAGGCCTTAAGAAAATCGGACATACGATGATAATCATTTACTTTAATTTTAAAACTGTGCCGGGTTTAAGGCTTTCACTTTTCAGGTTGTTCATTTTTTTAATCTGATCAACGGTTACATTATATTTTTTTGCAATACTCCACAAATTATCACCTGATTTAACAACGTGAGTTGAGGGATTTTGTGTTATGGTTTGCGTTGATGTTTTTATGTTTGTTTTCGTGGGTGTGGTTTTAGTGGGAATGGTGTTTTTATTTGTTGTAGTTGTAGTCTTTGGTTTAATGGTTGATGTTTGTGTGGTGGTTCCATAAGTGTTTTTAAGAATTTTCAAGGTTTTACCTATAGAAATATTGGTACCTTTAATTCCGTTCCAAGCTTGAATCTGAGCAACAGTAACTCCGTATTTTTGAGCAATCGCACCAAGATTGTCCCCTGATTTTACAGTGTAATAAAGCGTTTGTGATTGAACCGTTTTTTGTATTGTTTTTGTATTATTTACAACTTGTTCCGTATCTTTTATTTCCGGTAGATTTTTCGCAATTACTTTCACGTTCAAATTTACAGTATCCGGAAATTCAACAGCAGCAATAAATTCTTTTTTCGATCCATATTTTAAAACATAAGCGTATGAGTTCAAAATGGCATTCATAAGGAGTTCTCCGCGCAAGTAGTATCCTGAAGCTTTTAAATGCACTTTGTCTGTTTGAGCCAAACCGGAACTCAGCCATTTTAGCATGGAATATTGCCCACCACTTATTGAATAATAATCATATAACACACATCCTTTTTGAAAAGCAATTTCGCGGGTTAATTCAGAAAAGCTTTTGCAGTTGGTTTCATCCCAGTATTTGTAGTAAACATCTTGTGGGTTTGCAATGATAATTGCAGCTTCGGGAGCCGCTCGCTGAATGATATCTATGATTTTAGAAAGATCTTTTTCGAGAGATATTTTGTTGAAAGGTGTTTTATAAATATCATTGACTCCAACATCGAGAATAACAGCGTCAGGTTTTAACTCGGATAATTGGTACAATAAAAGATCTTCTCTTAAAACGCTTTTTAATCCAGCACCGTTTATTCCAACACTGTTGTATAATAAGCCATTGTTATCAGATGTTTCAATCAGCAATCCGTAGCATTCAAAAAAATTCTGAATAGGATCGGTTTCATTAACAAAAAATTCGAGCGTATCACTGGCTTTTGGGAGTTTTATTTCGATATAAAGTTTGTCGTTAAAAGCATTGCAATCAACATAAAGTGGAGATGCCACACCAGAAGCCTTTATTTTAAGGTCGTAACTCTGCGGCGAACGCTTACAGTACAATTTAATTACATTAAAATCTTCTTTTAGTGCCCATTTTGGAAAAACAAATTTAAAGCTGGCTGTGCTGTCGGAAGTATGCACCGTAGCTCCGCTTAATCCCAAATCATAGGCTGGGCTCTGCTGAGTGTTACGTGCAAAATCCCAATCTCCTGTATATGAAGTTTTGTAATCGTAAGCTGAATGTGTTGATGCTGCTGCATAAGGAAAAACAAAGCCTCTTCCGCCTTCACCGAAAATCTTTTGCATTTCATTGCGGATAAAGCCTGTAAAAATATCCGTTTGAACATGCGAATCTCCAATATGAATGATCTTAAGCTTTCGGGTAGGGGTTTGTTGTAGTTTTAAGAAAAAACTTTCAATGGAAGAATAATCTTTCCATTCAAGGAAATTCTGATTGTAGCGGATAAAAGGATAGATCTTATTGTAACTGATTAGTCGTTTAATGTAATCCGCATTTGCAATGGAATCTTTTTGAAAAACCCTTTCTGGTTTTCCTTTGGAAGGAGAGATAAATGATGAGCTGAGAATCACACAAATCATCATTACAATTATACTTTTGACTGTTTTAAATTTCATTTCCGTGCTTTAGATTTTTTGTGTGTTCCTCTGTCTGTAAAGATACTGATTATATTCAGTTATGATTGTATTGAATAACTCTTTACCTATCAATTGCTGACCTTTGTGTGAAAAATGGCCATCGTTGGATGCAAGACCCTTACGAACCCATGTATTAATTGAGTTTTCTCCGCCCATAACTTCAAATAAATTCCAGAAAGCACAGCCGGCTTTGAGTGCGGCTTTTTTCTGAGCTTCTACTACCTTAGGAAGCATAGGATACGACATGTATTCTCCGTTAATTTTTGTAGCCATATCGCCGGCTCCAATTACAATTACACTAATTCCGGGAACTGCTTTTTTGAACTGCATAAAAATGGAATAATACATATCACCCATAGCTTCGCAAGCTTTTTCACTACGCGCTGATGGAACAACATTGGCGCCGTATTGCAGAATGATTAATTTGGTGTTCAGTACGCGAATTTGCCTTGCCAAATAGGAAGGATTTATAAGCAATAAGCCATCGCCAGAATGCCCGCGAATAGCATAATTATCAACCTGAACTCCTTTGTTGCCATCGAGAAGAAGACCGTAAAAATCAGGACTCACATTGCCCGAAAATTCAAGTCTAATGCTTCTGGGCAAACTTTTTAATACTAAAGGATACAATGAAAAATCTTCAGAAGCAGGAAGAGAATCAGATATTATATTTTCTCCTGATGAGGCATTATATACTTTCATCATACAAGCTTTTGAACTGTGACCATACATAAGCGAAGCCTTGCTGTATGCAACCTGTGGCCCAAGCTTTATGGTTATTGTGGCACTATTGTATATGATGTTTTTTTTCACCTGTAATGTGTCGTTTGAAGCGGTGACGGAGGTATCTACAGGTATTTTTTTTACAGCAAATTTGCTGAATTTAAAAACATTCCCCGACATGCCATAATAACCTGATCCATAGCGGGAATGAAACACAGTGTACCGGTACCAATTCGGGCTGGTATATCGCACATAGCTTGCATTGTCAGCTATATCATCAAAAGGAATGTAGCCAATTCCTGATCCTCCAAATTTTTCCTGAAAATACGCTCTGAGATAGCAGCTAATTCGGTCGCCTTCAAGTTGTGAATCTCCATAGTGTGCAATACGAACTATTTCTGAATCACTTTGGGTTTTTAAATTGAAAAAAAAATCATCTAATGCATAGCTATTCCCAACTTCAGGGTTGGAGAAAAACTCGTTTTCTGTTTTAGGTCCGATGTCTGAAAGAGACTTCCGCAAGCTTTTAAGATAAGTATTAAAGATATATTTTTCAATAAGGCTGTCGGCAGCGTTATTGCTTATCGATTTATCAAATTCAAGCAATTCTGAAAATGCAGGAAATTTAATTGACAGAGAATCCTGAGCGCCTGTTGATATTGAAAACTTTGGTGTAAATGCGAATGCAATCAACAGAATGTTAATAAATACAATTATTACAAAAGTTTCGAGCCATTTATTCCGCACCAGATCTGATGATTATTATTTTTGCAAATTTATAAAAATATGTCCTGTCAGTCCATAGAAGTGCTGTGAAAAAATGTTAAATATTAATTTTCCAGAATATCTCTGATGACTACAGAAGCACAAAAACAACCGAATACAGAGGGCATGTATGAAATAGTTCCGATAAGAGATTTTTTATTTCTTTCATCTTCGTTGTGAACAATTGAACTTTTTTTGGCCGGCTCTGCCGTAAAAACCGCTTTTACACCTTTAGTAAAACCCAAGTGGCGCAATCGTTTGCGAATGTCGTATGCAAACGCACATTGAAAGGTATCAAAAATATCCGCAATTCTTACTGATTCAGGGTCAAATCTGGCACCTGAACCCATAGAGCTTACAACCTTAAGGCCAAGTTCTACGGCATGAATAATTAAATAAATCTTTGGCGATAAAGTATCAATGGCGTCAACAACATAATCAAAAGGCCGGCTGCTAAGGATATCAATCATACGTTGATCCGTAACATATTCGTAAATCACTGTAAGTTCAATGTCAGGGTTAATATCTTTTAAACGCTGAGCCATCACTTCCGCTTTAGGTTTTCCTTCAGTGCTGGTTAGAGCAGGTATTTGCCGATTGCGATTTGTGGGCATTACAATATCGCCATCAACAATGGTCATTTTACCAATACCTGCGCGGCAAAGCATTTCCGATGCCATAGCACCCACGCCTCCAAGTCCGATAACGAGAACTTCTGCGTTTCTCAATCGTTCCACTCCTTCGGAACCTGTATGAAGTTCTGTGCGTGACTGCCAGCTGTAGTCGGTCATGTATTTATGTTTCAGCAAAACTAAGTAATTTATTTCTATGCACAAATTCCGGTAATTGTTCCGCATATCTTTGCAGAAGTATAAAACAAAAAAAATATTTTTAAAAAATTCTTGGATATTAGATATAATTTTTACTTTTGCAACACGAAATTGTCCTGTGGTGTAACTGGCAACACGTCTGATTCTGGATCAGAAGAGTCTAGGTTCGACCCCTAGCAGGACAACAAATCAGAACAAATAACCCCTGTAAATCAAATATTTACGGGGGTTTTTATTTATTGGGGTACAATGAGGGGAACCGATCCATGATTTATACCGATACGGAATTCGTAGTAGTCCAAAAAAATGGACTCCAACGATTTCATGTTTTTGTATCAAAATCAATATTATGAAAACTATACTGATCCTTTGTTTTAACCTGTTTTATTTTGCTGCTTTTTCTCAGGCGTCAATTCTTGTGGCCTCAGATAATGGCGCAGTTCCAGGAACCGTTTTAATAATTTATTAAAAGAATCTTAAATTTGATTCAAATGAGCCAGATATTGATGTCTCAGGATTGCCCTCAAGTAATTATCTGCTCATTATATATAGCGGTTCACAGGTTTTTAAAGCTGCTTTTGTTAAACAGTAAGATTCTTTCTTTTTCAGAAATATTTTCAGCGTTTTTGTGAAAATTCTTACTCAAAGAATAATAACAAAATAGGGAACGGACTCCTCATGTAAAGAATTGGTATTTTTCTTTGTTTAAAATAATTTGCTATTTATCTATAAATATTGTACTTTTATAGTAAATATAGCGGCTTTGTTAATAAAGAAAGGAGAACCTTATGGAAAACATTTTACTTAAATACATGGAACACCGTCTATCTGATACTCCGTTTGAAATGAAGCAATCCAGAGAAACACTTCCTTTTATTACAATTTCACGCGAATATGGCTGCCCAACAAGACCAATTGCCATAGGAATAGCCGAAAAACTGAACAAAGAAAGTATTGAAAGCCGAAATTTCAGAGAATGGAAAGTTGTGAGCAAAGAAATTCTGAACGAAACAGCAAAAGAATTACACCTGAATACCGGACGTGTTTATAAAATTATCAACAGAGATAAGCGCACAACTATTGATGAGATTTTAAATGCACTGTCGGAAAAACATTACCAGCCGGACAGAAAAATTTTTAATACCATTGCTTCTGTTATAAAAGGATTTGCGCAACAAGGGAATGTAATTATTGTAGGAAGGGGCAGCGTAGCTATTACGTATGGATTTCGCAACGGGCTGCACATCAGGCTAAATGCGCCCATTGAATGGCGTATAAATCAGATTATGGAACGGTATATCTGCAAAACTGAAGATGAAGCAAAAAAACTGGCGCTTGAAATTGATTACAAACGATCGGAATTGTTGAGTATCACAAATACAAAACTCAAAGAAAATCCCGTGTTTGACCTTTCTTTTAATTGTGCCTTTTTAACCACAGAAGAAATTTCGGATACTATTATTCACGTGATGAAACTTAAGAATATGTTTGCTGTTTCTTAAACGGATTTGTAAATATTTCTAAACAGAATAATGCATACTGAAATGATTCTAGTTCACAAATCACTTCATATTAAGATTTTTTGTAATTTTGGGAAAAAACAATATGAAAGCAATATATAAATACTCATTGGCAATACTGGTATCGGTATTGTTTATTTCTTCATGCCAAAAGGACACCATAACTGATGCAGAAAAACTGGCGGCCTTAAAAGATGTTAATTTCACCATGCAAGGAGTTACTTTTAATGTAGGACTTCCTGCAAATGCATTAAACGGACAAACCTTCAGCCAGCTTTTAGCTGCCGATTCTGCTACCTTTTCAAATCCTGCAAACTATTCGATAAATTTTCTTGTAAAAATGCTGGCCAATAATACCAAGGAAAATGCCCAGGATGCAAAATTTGATGGCATGATCATGAAACTTATAATGGATACGATTCAGAGCTCACCAATTACCACTACAGCAGGAGCTTTTGAACTTCTAAAAAACACCAGTCAGCAAGTAGCAGCGCAAGGAGGTATTAATTTAGGCAATCATAAAGCTGCAGGATTGTATATTTTTCAGCAGATTGTGAATTCGCAGAATCTAGCCTCCACAATTTCTACTGCTCTTAATTACAATGTCGGCTCATTGAATGGCGCAATAAATCTTCCTGCAGTTCAACAGCAGATTCCAACAGTTGCATCAAACGAACTCAAAACTTTTTTAACAGGTTTGCTTAATTCTGATGTCTTTGGAAATGCAAAAAAGAAGTAAGAAAAAATAACCTAAGCGATCGAGATTATTTATGAATATTTCCATTGATAATTTGAAGAAGCTTATAGTGGTTGGTGATCGCGTGCTGATAAAACCAAAAACGCTGACCGATCGTACCAAATCAGGATTATATTTGCCACCCACTGTAGTTGAAAAAGAAGAAATCCAGAGTGGTTACATTATTAAAGTTGGTCCTGGATATCCTGTCCCGTCGGGCGAAGATGAAGAATCGTGGAACAAAGACAAGGATAAAGTTAAATATATTCCATTGCAGGCAAAAGAAGGCGATCTGGCTTTATATCTGCAAAAACATGCCATTGAAATTGAATTTGACACGCAACGGTATTTTCTAGTTCCCCAAACTGCAATTTTGCTGCTGATGAGAGATGAGGAACTGTTTGAATAAACCCGAATTAATCATTAGGAATTTTGAAAAAATGAACTAATGATTCCTTGAGGGTAATCTCGCTTAGCATTTATTCAAAGATTATTCAATAAATCTTTGATTATAAATACTTTTGCGATTCAGTATTTACTAATGCTGAATTTGGGATAAAAACAAAGTTCAATACATAAAGCGTCCTGCCATAAACACCCTTCTACCTTTATCGGATTATCAATTAATGCCGATCATGAAGTCGTTGGAATCCATTTTTTTTGTACTACTACGAATTCAGTATTGGTATTAGAAAAACAAATCAGCAGTTACCGCATCAGCCAGCAATTTTCCTTTATGTGTAAGTGTGTAAATTTTGTTTTTTTCTTCAATAATTTCAGAAGAAATGTATTTGGATGCACTTTTAATAAAGTGTTTTAGAAAATCATCGCCAAAATTTAATTTGATATATGTTTCTTCGCAACCCCACTTGGTGCGCAAGTGTGTCAAAACATATTCATTATACTGAGTGGAAGTGTCAAGATTTTCTTTTTCGCAGGGCACAATTTTCTTTTCAACAGAGCTAATATATTGCTGGATATTCTTGGTGTTCCATTGTCTTGAATCTCCATTAAAAGAATGTGCCGAAGGTCCAATTCCCAGATATGGAACACCTTTCCAGTAATTGCTGTTGTGCTTGGAATAAAAACCTTCCTTACAAAAATTTGAAATTTCATAATGGATATATCCTTCTCTTTCTAGTGTATCCATCGCCATTTCGAAATGTTTTGCCTGTGAAGATTCGTCGGTATTTTGCTTTTTCCCTTTATTGATAAGTACTTCGAGAGTAGTGTGAGGTTCAACAGTAAGCGAATAAGCCGAAATATGAGGCACCATAAACGAAACAGCATGAAGCATATTCTGATTCCATTGTTCTTCAGATAAAGTTGGAATGCCATAGATAAGATCAATACTTATATTTTCGAATCCCGCATCCTGAGAAGCTTTTATTGAAAATTCGGATTGCCTTGCAGAATGAATACGATTTAAATACTTTAGATCTTTTTCGGAAAAAGACTGAATGCCAATGCTCAAACGGTTTACCGGAGAATTTTTCAGTTCGCGGATTTTGGCATTATTCAAATCGTCTGGATTGGCTTCAATTGTAATTTCAGCGTTGGAAGAAAAATTATAATGTTGGAAAACAGTATCCATTATAAACATCAACTCCTCAAAGGTGAGTATAGAAGGTGTTCCTCCACCAAAATACAATGTCTGAAATATTGTGGTTTCAAGAAAAGATTTTTGCAAAATAAGTTCTTTGGCAATTGCAGATATCAACTCTTTTCTAGACTTTGACGATGGTGTGGAGTAGAAATTACAATAATCGCATTTCTGCTTGCAAAAGGGAATATGAATATACAAGCCACCTGCATGAGATTCTGTTGTTATTATGGGCTGAGATAATTCCATTATTTACTTTGGATATTCCATTCAATTTGCTGATCCCAATTGGAACGAACAGTAATTAAAGCCGGATAATAAAATACTTTTTCGGGTTGAATTTTTTTAAGATAATTTCCGGTGTCCCATTTATCATTGTTATTGGCATCACAAATCACACGTACCTTATACGAACCGGGGGAGACATTTTTAAATTCAATGTTAGCCGACATTTCGGTGCTGTATTCCCCAAGCAGATTGTCCTTGTCGTTAAGGAGTTGAACCAGATAAGTACAATGGTTATTTCCTGCCGAAAACTGGATCGCTATATTGCTGTAATTTTCAGTTTTTGTTGTGCGAAATATTTGCTTCAGCGTATCATTCGGGTTTCCGAAAATGTCGGTAAATGCACCCGGAAGAATTGTTAGCTTGTACGAAATGTCTTCTTTCCATTTGTAATTTAAACTCAGGTTACGATGTATGCTGTCGGAGAATTGAAAAGTCGGGAAAACCGTGTCTTTTTCTTCAACAAGAAAAATTTTGGAAGTGTTGTTTTTCTCAATTGGTGCAGAAGCCTGAATATTAAAAGTTTTATAAAAGTCAAAACCTCCGGCGTTTATGTTTGTACTCAGTTTTACCACTTTTGCTGCCTCTTCTCCTTTTCCTCGTGCTTTGTCTGCATTTTTTTTAACTAAGGCAATAGATGCGGTGTCGGGAGCATTGTCCTGATCCTTGAATTCCAAAATCAGAGAGTCCTTTTCGTAATTTTTAAGCCATAGCGTAAGTGTATCCTTATTTTTCGAAAATTCTTTTAAAAAATTATCATTTTCAGAGAAAGGTTGTAATGATTTTATATTAAGCTGCTGAACAGGCAACCTGAATATAAAAACAGCTTTTCCATATCCTGCCGACATTGATTTAAGGAGCTTTTGTTTTGCAGGAAGTTCTTTAAAAAGAAACAGTTTTACGGCATTGGTTTTCCTTAATGAATCTACTTTAGATGTATCGGATTCTTCTGGATTCACAAGAGAATCAACAAATGCGATTTCTTCGTTGGGCATTCCAAAAAGCAGATCAGCATCCGCATCGCGTAAAGCAAAAATTTTATACTTCTGGAGTTTAATGTTTTTTAATTCGAACAAGCCCGATTCGTTTGTTTTTGAAATATAAAAAGGCTTTTCTAATAATGGGACTGAATCAGAATAAACCTTGTAAAGCATAACATAAACGCCAGCTTCAGGTTTCAGCGTGTAAGCATTTTCTACAGTGCCATGTATTTGGAGCGAATCAAAATCATTTCCAGTTGAAAAGGAAAAATCATATCCTTTTAGAATGTTGCCTTCAGTTATATCCGAAATCGCATTGCCAAAACTTACGGTATATGTAGTGTTTTCGGCAAGTGTATCCAAAAATTTCACGATTATAGCTTTTCCGTGAATTTTTAAATCAGGCTGATTTTTTAAATACGGTGAAACTACAACTTGGCTATAAGCATCGTTTAGTTTTATAAACTCATCAAAAGCAATTGATATTGATCGTCCCGAAAAGTTAATTTGATGATTTTTGGGATTTGTTTGAGTAACTTTAGGTGGCAAAACATCTTTCAAACCACCAGTTGGTGTTACAATATTTGCACACGAAACAACAAAAAGAGTGATAAAAAATAAGAAATAATTAATCCAATTGCCTTTCACGGATATATTTTTTACAAAGATGCTAATATTTTCAATAATTTTATAGTCGAAATAATGATGTATGAAAAAAACCTTCTTTTTAATCATTTTAATTATTCTAACTGCTGCTGTTAAATCGCAGATTGCCCCACAGTTTGATTTTGTCGACAAACTTGCAAAAGCTGAGTCGAAAAATGCGGAGATAATTTTTAATAAAGCTCCTTTGGCATTTAACGGCGATCAATTCGACCTGAAATTTCATCGATTTCAGTTAACCGTTGATCCAGCAGTTTGCTTTATCAGCGGTTCCGTTACTTCGTATTTTGAAGTTGTAAAATCTTCCGTATCCCAGATCAGTTTCGACTTAAATGATTCACTAATTACAGATTCTGTGAAGTTTCATTCAACATTATTAACATTTTCGCAACCCGGAAATCAAACGCTTCTTATTAATTTCCCCACACCATTGGCTTTCGGACAGTTGGATTCAGTTACAGTATATTATCATGGCATTCCTCCATCGGGTGCTGGGTTTGGATCTTTTATTCAAAGTACACATAACGGAACTCCAATAATTTGGACACTTTCAGAACCATTCGGCGCCAAGGAATGGTGGCCTTGCAAAAATGATTTATCCGATAAAATTGATTCGGTAGAAATGATTGTTACCACTCCGCAACAATATAGGGTAGCATCTAACGGTATGCTTTTAAGCGAAACCCTGAATGGAGCAGAGAAAACCTATCGGTGGAAACACCGTTATCCAATTGCTGCTTATCTTATAGCCATTGCTGTTACTGATTATGCTGTATATTCTGATTATGCAAGTGTAAATGGAAACAATATCGAAGTTTTGAATTATGTTTTTCCCGAAAATTTGGTGGATGCTCAAAATAACTCTCCAAATTTATTGCCGGTTTTTAATATTTACGATAGCTTGTTTATGCCTTATCCATATATAAATGAGCGATATGGACATGCACAATTCGGTTGGGGCGGAGGCATGGAACACCAAACCATGACTTTTTTGGTAAATTTCGGGTTCGAACTTATGGCACATGAGTTTGCTCACCAATGGGTAGGCGATATGATTACCTGCAGCAACTGGCATGATATCTGGCTTAACGAGGGTTTTGCAACTTACTGGACAGGTCTTACTTACGAAAACCTTTTTAACCAGTATTACTGGAAAATATGGAAATCGTATCAAATTCAAAATATTACCAGCGATCCCGGTGGCTCAGTGTATTGCAGCGATACATCAAATGTGTGGCGTATTTTTGACGGACGTTTATCGTATGCAAAAGGTGCTATGATTTTGCATTCGCTTCGTTGGATAATTGGAGATAGTGCCTTTTTTAGCGGAATAAAAAATTATCTCAGTGATCCTTTGCTGAAATATAATTATGCCTGTTCCGATGATTTTATAAGTCACATGGAAACCGCAAGCGGACAATCCTTAACTTGGTACTTTAATGACTGGCTCTACGGTGAAGGCTACCCTATCTATAATATTCAATGTAACATGCAACCTAATTTTGACATTGATGTTATTATAGCTCAAACACAATCCCATTCATCCGTCAGTTTTTTCGAATTGCCTGTTCCGCTTCGGTTTAAGGACGGTACACACGATACCGTTGTGGTTTTTAACAATTCGATTCAGGGTCAGCAATTCACAGTAAATCTCGGTTTCTATCCTGATTCTGTGCTTTTTGATCCTGATTTGTGGCTGATTGCAAAACTGGATACAGTAGTGCTGAATGTTCATGAAATCGCTGATATGCAAAGCAGTTTTAGCGTTTTTCCAAATCCTGTTCAAGATATTATTACCATTGAAACCAATGGAATTTCTTCCGGAACAATAGAGATTTTGGATATTACAGGAAGAATAACAGCCTCATTCCCCATTGGTAATGACTCTAAAAAGGAAATAGATTTAACCTCTTACAAAAATGGTGTTTACCTGATTGGTTTAAGAGGACAAGACTTTCAAGAGGTTCAACGTATTATCAAGATGTAAAAAAGTTCAAAGGGTTTTAAACTCAAATCCTTTTTCAATCAGATTTTCAATATAAGCTGGCAAGGCAAATAATACTTTTTCCTTGGCTTTTATGCTGTCATGAAATACTACAATTGAACCCGGTTTAGTAAATTTTATTGCATTTTCGAGGCATTTTTTCGGACTGGTTTTCATGTCGAAATCACCGCTTAATACTGTCCACATAATAATCTGATGTGTTTTTTTAAGTTTAAGTATTTGCGAGGGTTTGATTCTGCCATAAGGCGGACGGAAAAGATTACCAGAATGAAAATGATCACATTTGCGTATGTTTTCAAAATATTTTTTTGAGTCGGTTTTCCATCCGTTCAAATGGTTGTTGGTATGATTTCCGGTAGCATGACCTTTATCCCTGATTTGTTTGAATAGTTCGGGGTTTCTTTCGATATTCTCTCCCACGCAAAAAAAAGTTGCTTTAACGGAAAACTGGTCTAATATTTCCAGAATTTCAGGCGTTACTTCAGGAACTGGTCCATCGTCGAAGGTTATATATACCGACTTAGAATCGGTTTTTTTTTGCCAAACCGGCCCGAAATGATATATCTTTTTAAATAGCAATGGCGTATGAACCAAATACATGATCAGCTTTTAATACAAGATAATCCAAACAGTAATTTACTTACCTGAATATAATGCATAATACTTCTGGAATAATTCTTTCGACTGCTTGCTAAGTGTTCCTTTTTCGAAATACTCAGTAAATTGTGAAATACGCTGAACAATTGAAAGAGTCTGTTCTTTTTTATCTGCTAAGTCTTTTGCTTTAGATCCTTTAAATGCAAATAAATATTTCAAATTTTGCTCGTAAAGTGTAAGCATTTTTTTCGTTATCTGATTTGCTTTAATTGTATCTCCAGCTTTATAGTAAGATTCAACCAACACCCAAGTAAAATAATTATAGGGAACATTGCTTTCGGGCATCACCTCAAATGCTTTGTCAATTACTTTTATGGCTGAATCTTTTTTGCCTTCTGCAGTAAGCGAATTTGCAAGACGGGCGAAATTATTACGCAAATTCATAGTCATACGCATTATGGTTTCATCAATATAAATTCCGGGTTTATCCATGTTGCCCCATGTAAATTTATTCATCACATTGTTATACATTTCTTTTGTGTTAACAACACCAGACTGACCATCAACAGATTTACAATTTAAAGGAACAAGCCTGTAAGCCATACCTTCTAATTGAAAATAATTTTCAAGTCCTAAATAACTGTCAGTTCCGGTTGTAACAGAAAAATAAATCGGGCGTTTCCAGTTGTTGTGAGCCAGCAGGTCGAGAACCATAAGGTTATTCTTCTGAACACCCATTCCATCAATAGTCCATTCCATAGTCCCCACAATTGAATCCGCCAGCTCAGCAGGTACAGTTTTACTTGCAAGCACGGCACTTTTATCAACGGTAATTTTGAATTTATTGGTTGGAAAATAATCAACGGACTTGGCGCGGGTTTGAAGTTTTGTGGCAGGATCTGTGCTTAGAGCAAAATCCAGCATGCTTTTAACTTCCTGAGCTCCTTTAACCTGATCATTTTCATAAAAATACACTACATCATGTGAGCCCTGGCGGTATTGTTCTTTCGTCATTGAAAATGGCACAGGGTCGCTCTCGTAGGCTTTGCGTTTCATCTGGTCGATATACCAGTCTGTATTAAGAAGGCTTAGATTTACAACACGAACGTCAGTACGATATCCCTCAACTTCCTGAGCATACCATAAAGGGAAAGTGTCGTTATCGCCGTTTGTAAACAGAATTGCGTTAGGTGCACAGGAGTCGAGATAATCCTTAGCTAGATCAAGTGCAGTATATCTGTTGGAACGGTCGTGATTATCCCAACCCTGGCTGGCCATCACCACAGGAACGGCAAGAACGCAAACAACAGTAACTGCTAGTGCCGTAATTTTCGGGTTTAAATATTTTTTTAGCAATTCAAATAAACCTAAAACGCCAAATCCGATCCAGATTGCAAAGGCATAAAAGGAAGCAGCGTAGGCATAATCTCTTTCACGTGGTTCGCTTGGTCCCTGATTTAGGAAAACAACAATTGCAAGACCAGTCATAATAAACAGAGACAATACAATAAGTGTATCGCTTTTGGATTTTTTTAGCAGAAAAACAAATCCGAATAATCCAAGAATTAATGGAAGCATGTAAAAATTGCTTTTCCCTTTGTTTGTCATGTTTTCAGGCAAAAACTCTTGTGGTCCAATACGCGATTCATCAAAAAAGCTCAACCCACTCATCCAGTTGCCTTCTAGTGGAGATTCTGCTCCCTGTAAATCATTTTGTCGGCCAGCAAAGTTCCACATAAAATACCTCAAGTACATATGTCCGATCTGATATTTGAAGAAAAACGTAAGATTTTCACCGAATGTAGGTTTGTATAATGTTTCTGTTTTTCCGGTATATCCACTTGTTACAGATATCGGTGTGCCTTTAACATTGGCCCAGGTTTTGTATTCATCGGCCTTTTCACTTTTATACATCCTTGGGAAAATAGTGCAAAAGCGAGAATCGTAGTTTGGAATACTTCCTTTACGGTCGTCGGTGATAATATATTTTTTTGAGATATCATCCCTTGAATAAACTGGATTTCCATCGGTATAAGGTACTTTTGAATCGAGAGGCGCATTATAATATTGTCCATAGCCGATAGGCCAGTCGCCATATTGTTCACGGTTTAAATAAGAAAGAAGACTGATGGCGTTTTTGGGTGCATTTTCATTTATCGGAGGGTTAGCATTTGACCTTATTACCAGAACCAAAAAAGTGGAGTACCCAATTAAAATAAAAGTAAAACACAGCAATGCAGTATTTGCAAGTAATTTCTTTTTTTTGCGTGTGTATCGAAGACCAAAATAAATACCAGCAACAAGAAAAATAAAATATATTACAGTACCTGTGTTAAATGGCAACCCAAGACCGTTAACCGAAGCGCGTTCAAAGAGTCCTGCAAGTTTAACAACCCAGGGAATAATAATATACATTACAGTAATTAAAATGAGCAAACCTGTTAAAGTTGCTTTAATAAATCCGATTTTTGAAGGATTATATTTTTTATAATAATATACATAGGAAATCGCAGGTATTGCAAGTAAATTCAACAAGTGAACACCAATTGAAAGACCCATTAGATATGCAATCAGAATGATCCAGCGCAATGCATGTTTATCATCTGCCGATTCCTCCCATTTAAGAATTGCCCAGAAAACGATAGCAGTAAAAAATGAGGAAGAAGCATAAACTTCACCTTCAACAGCCGAAAACCAAAATGAATCCGAAAAAGTATAAGCAAGAGCGCCAACAATACCGCTTCCTATAACAGCGAATAATTTGGCAGTTGTAAATTCACCAGATTTAATGGCAACTTTTTTAGCAAGAAGTGTGATTGTCCAGAACAGAAATAAAATCGTAAACCCGCTGGCCAGCGCCGACATGGTATTTACCATTCGAGCAACCAATGCATTGTCGCCAAAAGCAAACAATGAGAAAAATCGGCCGATCAGCTGGAAAAATGGTGCTCCAGGAGGGTGTCCTACTTGCAATTTAAATGCGGTGGCAATATATTCGCCGCAATCCCAGAAGCTGGCTGTAGGTTCCGAAGTCATGATGTAAACTGTTGAAGCAATGACAAAAATGAGCCAGCCAATGATGTTGTTCAGTAATCGATAGTTCTTCATAAAAAGAATTTTTTTGTGAATGCGAAATTAAGAAAATTAACTCTTAAATCTCAATAGTATTGTATATGCAAGTAATTATTTTGCTTGGCATTAATACTCTCGTAACATAAGTTTATCCGTGTATGCTTTAAAACAAATCTTTTGCTGATCTGGTGTCGAAATTCCATCAAGATTATCAAGAGCTTTTGTATAATAATTATTAATCTGTTCTGAAGTTATTTCTTTGATAGAATATCTGTCGTATATTTCTCTTACTATTTGCAATTTGTTATCGATATCAAAATCAACAGAGGAAAAGTAATGGAGTAGTGTTTTTTTATCATCGGAATTTGCTTTTTCAAGTGCGTTGATAATAAGAAATGTTTTTTTATTGGTGGCAATGTCTCCGCCAATCTTTTTCCCAAATTTATCCTGATTTCCATAAACATCCAGAAGGTCGTCCTGTAATTGAAAAGCAATACCGAGATTTATACCGAAATCATACATTTTCTCTATATCATTATCAGATGCCCCTGCAATAGTAGCTCCGGTTTTAATGCTTGCGGCAAGCAATACTGCAGTTTTTAACCGGATCATATTAACATATTCATCGATAGAAACATTTTGATTTTTTTCAAAATTCATATCAAGTTGCTGGCCTTCGCATACCCCAATTGCGGCATCGGTAAATATTTCTATAATTCCGGGAAGATATTTTCTATTGGTTTGTATTAAATATTTGTATGCAAGTGCAAACATAGTATCACCTGAAAGAATTGCAATATTTGCATCCCACTTTTTAAAAACAGTTTCTTTTCCTCTCCTAATCGGAGCATTATCCATTATATCATCATGTACCAATGTGAAATTATGAAAAATTTCGAGCGAAATGGCAGGAAAAATAGCCTCTTCAATGTTTCCGCCGAGCATGTCGCAGCTCAAAAGAGTCAGCACAGGTCTAATTCGTTTTCCCCCACCAGCCATGGTGTACGAAATTGGGTCGTAGAGTTCGTCAGGCTTGCCTTTAAGTTCAAGTTTATTTAGGGCTTCTCTTACTCTTTTGAGCAGTTCGTCTGCGGTAAACATATTAACGTAAGATAAATTGAGTATTTTTCAGTATTTCTTTTACCCCATCTAAAAGTTCTATAGGATCGCGGTGTAATAGTTTTTTCATTTTTGAAGTATCAGGAAATCGACGTAGCATATCGCCTTCTTCAAGAGCAGGAAGAAATACAATTTTTGATTTTGATCCGGTTATTTCTATAATCAATTCAGCAAGTTGAAGCATGGTAATTTCTATATCACCACCAATATTTACCACTTCATTAATAATATGATCATTTTTAAAAGCATTGTAGCAAGCATCAATATTATCATTGATATAACAAAAGGTGCGTGTCTGTTTACCGTCGCCGTATATGGTGATATTCTTATTGGTAATTGCCAGCGAAATAAAACGCGACATTACAAAATCTTTGCTTTGCTTAGGGCCGTATGTATTAAAAAAGCGAAAAATAGTATAATCAAGGCCGTATTCTTTTTTATAAGATTTTAAATAGGCTTCCCCTGCGTTTTTCACTACAGCATAAGGTATTCTGGAATTCAGTGGAGTGGTTTGTTCGTTTTGGGGAAGCTCAGTTGGCTCTCCGTAAACTTCAGATGAGGAAGAGAAGAATACTCGTTTTACGCAGGAGTTTTTTGAAAGGTTTAATATGTTTTCGATACCCTTTAAATCATTAAGTACTCCAACGGGATGCATTTGTGTACGATGAACCCCAACCATTGCCGCATAATGAAAAACATAATCAAAATGAAAAGAAAGCATTACCTCGGCAATATCGCGGTAATTATTTACATCACATTTTATAAACCGCATTCTATCGTTAGCCGCAGGAAGTTTACGTATTTCGCCTGTTGAAAGATCGTCAACAATTACAATAAAATTTTCAGGATCGAGCAACAGCTTTTCAGCTAAAGCGCTTCCAACAAATCCGGCTCCTCCTGTTATCAGTATGGTTTTCATTTTCACTTGTTTTAATGAATCGGTTAAACGGAAAAAAACATTTAGGGTTACCTTAACCAATTTTTTTAGAGAAGGCTCATCAGATAATCACCGTAGCCGCTTTTTAAAAGAGGTTTTGCAATTTCCGCCAGTTGTTCCTTATTAATAAAACCCTTTCGATAAGCTATTTCTTCAATACATCCAATTTTCAAACCCTGGCGTTCTTCAATTACTTGAACAAACTGCGAGGCCTGAAGCAACGAAGAAAATGTTCCGGTATCAAGCCAGGCTGTACCCCGACTTAAAATTCCCACTTTAAGCATTTCTTTTTCGAGATAATACTTGTTAACATCAGTAATTTCATATTCGCCACGAGCGCTGGGTTTAATGTTTTTGGCAACTTCAACAACTGAATTGTCATAAAAGTACAAGCCGGGAACAGCATAATTCGATTTGGGCACTTTGGGCTTTTCTTCAATGGAAATGGCCTTATGATTAGCATCAAATTCAACTACGCCATATCTTTCGGGATCAGAAACGTGATAGGCAAATACAACTCCACCATTGGGATTGTTATTTTCCTGCACAACTTGTTGCAGTCCGGATCCATAAAAAATATTATCGCCAAGAATGAGCGCAACTTTATCTTTTCCAATAAAGTTAGCCCCAATAACAAAAGCCTGTGCAAGTCCATTGGGGACAGCTTGTTCAGCATAACTAAATGAACAACCTAAGGATTTTCCATCGCCTAATAGTTTTTCAAAATGCGGAAGATCATGAGGCGTTGAAATAATGAGAATTTCGTTAATGCCTGCCATCATGAGAACCGACAATGGATAATATATCATTGGTTTGTCGTAAATAGGCATAAGCTGCTTACTTACGGCAATAGTTAAAGGGTGAAGCCTGGTTCCTGAACCACCTGCCAATATAATACCTTTCATAATTGTCGTTTTTTGAATTAATTTTTTGAATTTACTGGAGGTTTGTCGTCGTCGCCTAAAATATTGTCTTCAAGTTTATCGTCAGCAACCTCCACATCATAAATTTCGATGATTGGTTTTCTGAAAGCTCTGGTAGTAATTATTTTATCAAGTGTCAAAATAAGCGAAGGCAGTACGATAATATTAAAAAAGAGTGCGATAAATAATGTAATTGAAATAAGCATTCCTAAGGCCTGAGTTCCGCCAAAACCTGAAACAATAAAAACGCCAAAACCTAAAACAAGAACAATAGCAGAATAAATCATGCTTATACCTGTTTCGTCGAGGGCATTTTTTACAGATAGTTTAATATCGCCGGCATTTATTTTAAGTTCGTGCCGGTACTTCGACAAAAACAACAATGCATTGTCAATGGAAATACCAAGCGCCACGCTAAATACTATAAGTGTAGATGGTTTTACAGGAATATGAGCAAATCCCATAATAGCGGCGGTTACAATTAATGGGATCAAATTACAAATCATTGTAATAATCACCATTCTGTACGAAGAAAAAACAAAAGCCACAAGCAAAGAAATCAATATTATTCCAAACAAAACGCTTTCGAGTAGATTGCCAATAAGAAAATCAGTACCTTTAGTATATACAAGGCTATTTCCAGTAATTTTTACATCATATTTTAGGGGATCAAAAATAGAATCTATTTTAGGACGTAACTTCGCCTCAATATATTTCATTTCTTTTGTTCCTACATCGGCCATTTGAACACTTATTCTGGTGTAGCGTTTATTGCTGTCGAGAAAAGAGCGCAACAGATTTTTACTATTGCTGCCCTTTCCTGGAAGATAGGAAAGAATAAAATCTTTTTCCATATTATCCGGAAGCGAATACATACTCGTGTCGCCATTGTAGAAAGATTGTTTTGCAAATTTCAAAAATTCGGCAAGCGAAAGTGGTTTTGAAAAAACGGGAAATTTGGCAAGTTCCTTTTGAAGGGCATCAATTTTTTTTATTGTTGACAATTTCATTACCCCATTTTTCTTCTTGGTATCAATTGAAATTTCGAAGGGCATAACCCCATGAAAGTTTTTTTCAAAATATTTTAAATCTACAAAAATGGGATCATCAGAACGAAGGTCATCTACTACCTTTCCCGAAGTTTTCATCCATGTCATACCGTAAATACAAACAGCAATAAATACTATAGTAATGGAATAAATCAGCTTACGACGGTTAAATACTATGCTTTTGATTATCTCAATTACATTACTTACTCTTTTATTTTCGAGGTGTTGAGTATGTTTTTCTTTAGGTGGAGCAAGGTAGCTGAATATTATTGGAATAAGGGTTATTGAAATCACAAATTCAATCATAACATTTATAGAGGCTATAATTCCAAATTCTTTAAGCATTGAATTTGATGTGAGAATAAATGTAGCAAAACCGGTAGCAGTGGTAAGGTTGGTCATAAGTGTGGCAAAACCGATACGGCGCACCATTCGTGATAAAGCCTTAACCTTGTTGCCATGATTTCGATATTCCCAATGATACTTATTGATAAGAAAAATACAATTTTCAATAGCAATAACAATAATTAACGATGGAATAACACCTGTAAGAATGGTGATTTTAAATCCAAAAAGGGAAATTGTTCCTAGTGTAAATATTAAACTGACAAGTACAATTATCATTGAAGAAAAAACAACTTTGGCTGATTTGAAAAAAAGTATCATTATTATCGCTGCAATTATGAGCGAAATAATAATAAAGAGGAACAATTCAGATTTGATTTTTTCGGAAGTGAGAGTGCGAATATATGGCAAGCCGCTGTAATGAATTTTAACATCGGTTTTTGATTTAAAATCTTCTGTCAATGCTAAAATTTCGTAAACAAGAGTCGTGCGGCTTTTATCATTAATTTTCTTTTTATCGAGGGTTATCCCAACAAGATATGAATTTGTTTGCTCATTATAGAGCAGATCTTTGTAAAAGTATAATGAAAAAATTACTTTTTTAACACTGTCGAGTTCTGCCTGAGTTTTAAGGCAAACAGGAGTTAGCTGAACAAAATCAAACTTTTTAGTGCTGTCATTTTTTAACAATACTGCCAGGCGTGTAATAGAAACAACCTCTTCAACACCATCTTTCTTTTTAATATTCAAACATAAATCGTGAAGCGCGTTAAAATTTTTTAATTCAAACAATTTATCGCTTTCTATACCAACAGCAAACACATTTCCATCTTCGCCAAAGCGCTCTTTAAATGCCACATAATCAACAAAACTTGAATCAGAAGAAGGAAGCATCCGAGCCAGTTCATAAGATAATTCAACCTTAAGGGCATTATATCCCATAAACCCAGTAAGCAAGGCTATCGCTATAATAATTCCCAAGCGATTTCGGAGTAATAACCTAACAAGCAACATCCACATAATTTAATTCCTTTCTGTTTTTTTTGTTGATTTTAGATTCCTGATAATCAACGTCATATATTTCCTTTAATTAAAAAAGGGCTGTAAAATTAAGACTTTCCGACGTAATATAAAAAGATATTTTTGAAAAATTCGTATTTATATTTGGCTTAATCTTTGTTTATTTGCTTTTTAAATATCATAGCCATGAAAACAAAAGTACTATCTCTGGGTTTAATGCTCCTTCTTCTGATGCAGGGATGCATTTCGTCGCGACGAATGCTGCAGAATGCAGATTACGATTCGGCCATAAAAAAATCAGTTCACAAACTGATAAAAAATCCTGAAAAAGAAAAAGAACTCACAGTGCTTACACAGGCGTTTAAATTGGCCAATCAAAAAGATCAGGATAAAATTGATTATTTAAAACTTTCTGGCGAACCGGGAGTATGGGATGATATTTACAAAGCCTTTAACAGATTGAAAGCACGGCAAATAATTGTAAAAACTGCTCCACAAGTAATACTTGATAAACTTGGGTTTGTTGCTGTAAATTATGATTCGGAAATATTAAATGCAAAGAAAAAGGCAGCTGCATATTTTTATGCACATGCACAAACATTGCTCGAAAAGGGGAATAAAATAGATGCCAGACTTGCTTATTCTGAATTGTTGCGTGTTAAGGAGCTTTACAGTTCATATAAAGATCTTGACTCACTTTCCAAGGCAGCATTGAGTTTAGGTACCTCTCAGGTATTATTCCAGTTAAAAAATACATCGGGAATGATAGTTCCTGCTGATTTTAATGCAGCGCTTACCAAAATTAGTGTTGCTGAACTTAAACGACTTTGGATTAACTATGATATGAACGAGGTTGAAGGCAGAACTTACGACTATGTGATTCTTGTAAACATAAACAATATTAATGTTTCTCCCGATGCTTTAAAGGAAGTTCATACTACTGAAAGCAAAGAAATTGAAGACGGTTTTACATACAAGTTTGATGCAAACGGAAATGTAATGAAAGACAGTCTTGGCAATGATATTAAAATTCCGAAGTATAAAACCATTACCTGCGAAGTGATAGAAGTCCAACAAAAAAAGACAGCTTTGGTTTCGGGAGTTATTGAATTTGTTGAATTTAAAAACGAGCAGATTCTAT
Source organism: Bacteroidales bacterium (assembly GCA_038214085.1). Classification (GTDB taxonomy): domain Bacteria; phylum Bacteroidota; class Bacteroidia; order Bacteroidales; family CG2-30-32-10; genus JBBQSF01. The sequence continues at coordinate 24,922 of JBBQSF010000029.1, forward strand.
ACACAGCACCAATTACCACACAATCATTGTTTGAAAACTATTCGTTGACTACTGTGGGAAATATAAATGCACTTAGCGAAGAAACTAAAAAAAGAATAGGCAACAAACCATTGCCATTCCCTAACAGTGCTGCAATGATTCTGATGGCCGGGGATATTTTGAAAGGAATTGTAAAGGATATTATTTACAAGAACGCTTCTGTATTTTTATAGAAAACTTCAGGTAAAAAAACAGAGAAGGGGGGGGCGGGCGCCGCCCCGAGCAATTAAAAAAAAAATTTTTAAAATAATTTTTTTATAAAACCACACAAGAAAAAAGAAAAAAGGATACAACCCAAAAAAAAAAGGAGG
>JBBQSF010000030.1:0-25155 GCA_038214085.1 Bacteroidales bacterium
ACATTAATTGACCTTGAAGCAGAATTTCCTAAAATCATCTGGTTGCGTTCAAAAACAAAAACTCTTGGCGTTTGATTTGATGTCATATAGTATCCGTCAACCCATATTGAAAATTTTAAGTAATCAGGAAATTGAGGTGAATTGAATTGGTAAGTATAATATTGACCCGTTGGATCGGGAGTTTTTGAAATACCAATATAAAACGCATTTGCTGTACCAAATTCTGTAACAACCCAACGATCAGCAAATTTATCATACAATACGATAGGATCACCTTCGTTGCTGCCAAACAATAAAGTACCGAGATTAAAAGGTCCGCCGCCCGAAGCAGTTCCACCTGTTTTTGTGTAGATTTTATAAGCCGAATTAACTGCTTGCACATAATGATTTGGACCTGCGGCACCAGATGGGTCAGGAGGATCGTATTGGCCTGGTTGCCCGTTCCAACTTACCAGTGGCAATTGAAGTAGCTTTGTTCCAGCCGTTTTTTGAGCAGCAGGATCTTCTCCCTGAGGAAGTGCTGATTTGTTTTTGTAGCCCATAAAAGGAATGCGGTGCTGGTGGTCTTTTGATTCAGGTTTAATAGTTTGAAATTCAATGGAATCTGAAACTGTTTCATTGGCTAGTTCGCTTAATGGTTTTGTAATTTTAAAGGCAGAACATGTAATAACTTCAACCTTGGTAGAATCTGAAGTGTTCTGAGAAAAAGTCCAGTTTCCGAGAATTAAAAGCAAAAAAAGTAATGCGAAATTTTTCATAATTCGAGAATTAAATAGCGGTCTAAAACAATTTAGCTAAAGTAACTAATATTTTATTAGACATTAAAAAATTAAAATTCTTGCTCAGAAAGAAGAAATTAAATTACTTCAGCAACAACAAAATTGCTGCCGCCTACCAGAATCAGGTCGTTAATGTTTGCTTCTAATTTTGCTTTTTGCAATGCAGATGCAACATTATTATATGTAGTTCCAGTTAATCCTGAATTAACAGCTATTTTCAATAGGAGTTTTTCATCAAGGGCTCTTGGGATATTTGCTTTGCAAAAATAATAAACGGCCTCTCGGGGTAACAAACGGATGATTTTATCAATATCCTTATCATTAACGGTTCCAAAAACAAATCGGAGTTTGCTGTATGTCATTTCCTCTAATTGTTTTATTATTTGTGCTATACCATCTTCATTATGTCCTGTATCAACTATTACCGTTGGATTTCTTGATAAAACTTCCCACCGACCTCTTATTCCGGTGTTTTCGATAACCTTGGCAATTCCAGATTTAATTTTACCGATATCAACTTTAAACCCTGATCTGTTCAACATTTCCATACAGGTAAGTACGGTAGAAATATTTTCCTTTTGATAAAGTCCGGTAAGTGAAGAAATAATTTTTTCTGTTTTATTGAATACATTACTTGTGACCAATGAATCAATTGTAATTTCCAAAAGTGGTTTTTCTGCTTGATTTTGCATGATATCTTTTACTTCAAAATAATCTGAAGCGTATAAGATTTCTGCATTGCATTCTTTGGCTTTATTTTCAAATACAGGTTTTATTTCTGTTTGTTTTCTGCCAATAACCACAGGGACATTATTCTTTATTATTCCTGCTTTTTCAAATGCAATTTTCTCAAAGGAATTGCCTAATAATGCGATGTGATCCAAGCTGATATTTGTAATTACTGAAAGAATTGGACTAATGATATTGGTTGAATCCAAACGTCCTCCAAGTCCGGTTTCAATAATGGCAATATCTACTTTTTCATTTGAAAAATAATCAAATGCCAATCCAACAGTCCATTCAAAAAACGATGGTTTAATTTTATCAAATTGTGATTGGTGTTCCTCGACAAATTCAACAACATTATTTTCAGGTATCATTTCCCCGTTGATACGAATCCGTTCACGAAAGTCTTTTAAATGGGGTGATGTGTATAATCCTGTTTTGTAACCCATTTCTTGTAAAATAGAAGCAAGAAAATGGGAAACCGAGCCTTTGCCATTGGTGCCAGCAATATGAATTGATTTGAAATTATTTTGTGGATTTCCTAAATCCGAACAAATGGCAATGGTATTATTGAGGTCTGATTTGTATGCAGCAGCTCCTATACGGTGATACATTGGCAACTGCGAAAAAAGATATTCCAGCGTTTCGCTGTAGTTCATCAATTCAGCTTTAAGAAGATATAAGATATGGTTCCGCTTTGCTCAATTTGAGCATCGTCTTTTGAATCAAATGATGACGACAATGCAGCTTTTTCGGCTTGACTCCAAAGTTTTTTATCAATAATTGTAGTACCCTTAACGCCAGCTTTTGCTTTGGTTACTTTTCCCTTTTGATCAACAGTAACTGCTACAACAACTTTTCCTTGCTCATCAGAATCGTATGATGGTGTCGGTAATTTTTTTGATTTTCTTCCCGTTAGTGAAAAAGAAATTGTGTTGCCATCGCCAGGAACTCCTTTATAGTTTTTTGAATTCGGATCTCCATTAGGATTGCCTTGGTCTCCACTTCCACCGCTGATTCCTTGATTTGAAGTGCTTTTGTTTTTCCCTTTGTAAATGGCATTCTCATTCACTTTTGAAATATTATCGTTGGAGGTATTGTTTGGATTTGTTGAGGAATTATTGATTTTATCGGTTTCTTCTGTATTTTGACTAAGATAATCCGACTGATTTGTGGAAGAGCTTTTACTTTGGCTGTTATCGGTTAATTTCAATGGTTGGATATCGCCAAATCCGGTTTCGCTGTTTCCTAAGTTCACATCAGTGCCGATTTCTACTCCTTCTTCTTCGGGTAAGGGCAGGGGCGTTCTAAATCCAAAAAATATAAAACACAGTAAAGCCAATCCATGAAACAGTATTGTACCGATTATTCCTTTGGTTTTATTATCCATTTTATTCAGGTTTTACGGGTTTTGTAGCAAGAATAACTTTATGTTTCGACTGGTAAGTATCGTTAATAGTATTAACCACATCATAAATATTAACCACATATTGTATCGGAACGGTTTTGTCAACACGTAAAACAACACTGTTATCTTTATTGCCCTTAAATTTTGCCATTAATACTTCCTGAAGTGTGAATAGATCAACAGGATTTTCTTCAACAAAATATTGATACTGGTCGTTAATATAAATTGTTACAGATTGGGTTGCAATGGTTTTACTTGAGCTTGAAGGCAGCATAAGTTTAATGGCGTTTGGGCTTACCAGTGTTGAAGTGAGCATAAAGAAAATCAGCAAAAGAAACACCAAATCCGACATGGAAGCCATACTGAATTCAATGCTGATTTTATTTCTAGTTTTTAGTGCCATAGTATTATGCGGGTTCGTTAATTAAATCCAAGAAATCAATGGTTCGAGTCTCCATTTTATCCACAACTTTGCGAACATTGATTACAATAATATTGTAAAGAATGTATGCAATGATACCCACTAATAATCCGGCAACAGTAGTAACCATGGCTTCATAAATACCACCCGAAAGCGTTGATATATCAATGTTATTGCCTGCTTTGGACATGTGGTAAAAAGCCTTAACCATACCGGTTACTGTACCCAAAAATCCAAGCATTGGTGCTGCACCTGCTGATACTGCGAGATATCCAATGTTTTTTTCGAGTTTTGATAGCTCAATGTTTCCTACATTTTCAACTGCTGCACGAATATCAGCCAATGGTTTTCCTAAATTTGAAATTCCTTTTTCAACCATACGTGCTGTTGGAGTAAATGTTGTTTTACACATGGCTTTTGCTGCATCAATTTTACCATCGTGAATAAAATCGCGGATATTGTTCATGAAATTTGCGTCTTCCTTATTTGCTTTGCGAATAGACATGTATCTTTCAATAAAAATATATACTGCAATAACCGATAGTATTGCAATAGGAATCATAATTGGGCCGCCTTTTAAAGTGAGTTCCCAAAGCGAAAAGGTTTCTTCGGTAGGTGTTACTGTTGTCGCTGCTTGATTAATGGCTTTTGCCATAGTATCCTGAACTGCGCCGTTGGAAGTGATTTGCAAGATTAGTCCTAACATAAAAGTATACTATTTAAATTGTCGCTAAATTAACTATAAAGAATTTTGTGTGAATTAGCATTGCATTAAAACTGTTAACATTAAAGTGTTAATAATATAAACTGATGTTAAGTCATTTTATTATTCAACGCGAAAAAGTGCGTAAGCAATTACCGAGATGCAATTATTTTCCCGATTCCATAAATACCCTTGTACTTGGGTAGGAAAGTTCCACATTGTTTTGCTCAAGAATATCCAAAATTGAATAATTTATTTCTTCTTTTATGTTGAGCATTTCATTATAGTCGGTTGTGTCAATGAATAATAAAATCAGCAAATTAAATGAACTATCGGAAAATTCATAAAGTTTTACAGTAAAATCGTCGTTAATAATTTCTTTTTCAGCAAGCATGTTTTTTATGTCGATTGTAACTTTTTTTAATTTACTTGCTGATGTGTTCATTCGTAATTTTAGGTCGAAACGAATTCGTTGCATTGTTCTTAAAGATAGATTCATCAATTCGGCATCAACCATTTTTTTGTTTGGCACAGTTACTAAACTTTGGTCTAATGTGCGGATTCTGGTGCTGCGAAATCCTATTTTTTCAATAGTACCAGTTAGTTCGCCTTCTTTAACAAGATCTCCAATTGAAAAAGGTTTATCTAAAAAAATAGTGAAGGAGCCCAATAAGTTTTCAATTGTTTCTTTTGCAGCCAAAGCCACAGCTAATCCTCCGATACCAAGCCCGGCTACTAATGTGCCAACATTAAGATTGAAAACTGTTCCCAAAATCACAAAAACACCAATGGTGATAAATACAATTTTAAAAACTTCGAACATAAATGGAATAATCTGATTGTCGGCAGTTGTTTCAGATTGACTGGCACGGTGAAGCATAATGCAACTAAAAACATCAATGATTCTTAAAAATGCCCATATTATTGTTGATATCACCACAATTAAATAACTGCGTTCAACAAACATTTTTAAGCCAAACTCGCTGTGTGAACCAAGATTCCAAGAAGGTGGGTAGTTTAGCTGCGAAAATCCCAGATATATAAAGCTAAGCAAAATTATTAATGCTGTGGGCTTGCGCATGTATTCGATAAATTTTTCAACGCTGATATCACTCGAATATTTTTTAAACAAGCGAAACAATAAACGGCTCGAAAGTTTTGAGAATATCCGTTTGAAAATAATGCCCACAATAATAAGTCCTGCAAAAATCAGAATCTGAGAAATCTGATTGCCTAAGTAAACACTAATTAATATTTCGTTAATTTTTTCCATGTATGTATTTTAGCTTGTATAGATGCATCCGCCAATATTGTCGTATAGTGCTCCAGTTACCGAACGAAGGCAGTTTATTTCGTTCCGAAAACGAAGTACACCAAGAAATCCGAAAATAAGCGCTTCTTTAAAATCAATTATATTATCTGCAGGAATAATAATTTTATTGGTACTTTTTTCTTTGAGAAGTGAAATTAAAAATTTATTATGCGCTCCGCCGCCTGTGATCAACATTTTTTTTCTGGAAGTTAAACCCGTTGAATTTACAATTTGAGTTACAATATGTTCGGCAATAGTTCTGATTTTATCCTGAACGGAGATTTTGTATTTTTCTGTAATTGTTAGAAAATCATTTAAGAACCATTCTTTTCCAAGCGATTTTGGGAAGGGAATTTTATAGTAATTTAATGAGTTGAGGTGATCAAGAAGCTGATGGTTGATAATGCCTGAGGAAGCAAATGCTCCGTTTTTGTCGTATTCAGTGCCTAGTTTTTGAGCAAAGTGGTTCATTGGCATATTGAAAGGACAAATGTCGTAGGCAATTATTTTTTCATTTTGTTTGAACGAAATATTAGCAATTCCGCCAAGATTTAGTCTGAAAAAATACTCAGAGAAAAGCAATTCATCACCCACCGGAACCAGTGGAGCTCCTTGGCCTTTAAGTGCTACATCCACTGAACGAAAATCGCAGATCACGGGTAATTTCAGCACGGCTGTCATTGCTGCACCATCGCCGATCTGGTAAGTTATGTTCTTTTCTGGCTGATGGAAAATGGTATGACCATGTGAAGCCACAAAATCAGGTTTTAGATTGTTTTCGTGGATAAAATCCAAAGCAAGTTGAGCGACGTAATTGCCATATTCTTTATGAAGACATATAAAATCAAATCCTGAAAGTGTTTCAGCCTTTACAAGTCTTTCTTTCCACATTAAAGAGTATGTAATGGTTTGTGTATTTTTGATTTCAAACGTCCATTTCCCCTCATTATATATGAATTTACTATAAGCGAGATCAAGCCCATCCAATGATGTTCCTGACATTAATCCTAGAACATAGTAAATATTCATTACAGTGTTTTTAAAATTTTTTCGAGTTGTATTCCTCTTGAGCCTTTGATTAAGATACTTTTGTCAGTTACTGGATTTTCTTCTAGCCAAGAAGCAGCCTGAAGGGAGGTTTGAAAACAATTGAACTTTTTTCCTGCAATCGAACAGAAAATATCTCCAACTAGAATTACCTCCTTGAACTGATTTTTTTCAATCAAATGTATTATTTTAAGGTGTTCTTTTTCCGCTTCAGAGCCAAGTTCGCGCATATCGCCAAGCAATAACACTTTTGCAGGCAGGTCTGTTTTTGAAAAATTTTCCAGAGCAGCTTCCATACTGGACGGATTGGCATTGTATGCATCCATTATTATGGTGTTTTTAGCAGTTCGGATTACCTGCGAACGGTTATTCGAAGGTTGATATTCTTCTAATGCCTCTTTTATTTTGTTTATGGGGACAGCGAAATGTCTTCCTATACAAAAAGCGGCATTAATATTTTCAAAATTATAAGCTCCTACCAAATTTGATTTTACAAGCTCCCATTTTCCTTTATTGAAGAATTCGATTTCAAGAAATGGATTGCTGGCGACAATCCGGGAAGCAGAAAATAATTTTGTATCGGTGCCATAAAAAATTCTTTTCATTTCGATAGAAAGCTGTGATAACAAAGAATTGTCGGCATTGATAAATATTTCTCCTTGAAAATTCCGGATATACTGGTACAATTCATTTTTGGTATCAATGACGCCTTGGAAACTTCCAAATCCTTCAAGATGAGCCTTGCCGATATTTGTAATTATTCCGAAATTTGGACGGGCAATTTCACAAAGAGTTTTAATTTCTCCAGGGTGATTCGCTCCCATTTCAATGATTGCAATTCCTGTTTCTCTTTTTATTGATAAAATAGTAATCGGGACACCTATATGATTATTTAAATTTCCTCTGGTAGCAATAACGTCGAATTTTTTTGAGAGCACAATATTGATAAGCTCTTTGGTGGTCGTTTTACCATTTGTTCCGGTGATACCAATAACGGGAATATTTAATTTGTTTCTGTGAAATTTTGCTAAATTTTGCAAAGTAGAAAGCACATCCTTAACCTGAATCAAATTGGGATGCGTATAATTAATTTTTTCATCAATTATGGCATAGGAGCACCCTTTCTTTAATGCATCTTCAGCAAAAAGATTTGCATTAAAGTTATCGCCTCTTAGTGCAAAAAACAGTGAACCTGGAGCAATATTACGTGTGTCGGTACAAATTACCGGGTTTTGTAAAAATATTTTGTATAATTCTTCGATAGTTGGTTTCATAAAAGCAAAATAAAACCCCATGTACTTTTGTAAATGGGGTTTTAAGATATATTATTTATTTTTTAGTATTTTCCAATAGGACTTCCCACCCTGGTCATTGCACAACGGAATCCGATATAATCAGTTGATAAAGATTGATCAAGGAATCTGCGTGTGCCTGCAACCATCCAATAAGCTCTGTCCTTCCAAGAACCGCCTTTGTATACACGGGCTTTATCATTAAGCATTGAAGATACAGAATAATCATACATCAATTTTGAACTTCCTGTAATACTGTCTAATTCGGGAGGAGTTAACCAGTCAGTTGTAATTGTTGAAGTAAAGTCTCCATCAAGATAGTTGATGTTGTCGGCTTGTCTGTAATTTCTTCTTCCGGAAGCATCTTCTAAGGACACTGGTTCCCATGTAATTTTACCAAGTGTATCTTTTTCCTGAATATTGTTTTCATCATCTAGTGTTTTTGTTGTGAAAACATTACCACGATAAGGATTGAAATCGCTAATGTCTTCAGGAGAAAGGGTTCTATAAACATCCATAACCCATTCGCTAACATTTCCTGACATGTTATATAAACCATAATCGTTAGGCCAGTAAGAAAAAACAGGTGCTGGAATATCAGCGGCATCGTTGAGTTTACCTGCAACCCCCATGTTGTCACCGCGACCACGTTTGAAGTTGGCAACAAAATCACCGAGATTTTTATCTGCATCAGTTCTGGTAACGTGACCATTCCAAGGATATAATCTTCTTTCAACAACGCGTTCGTAAATGGTATTGCCAATTAAACCAAGCGAAGCGTATTCCCATTCTGCTTCTGTTGGCAGGCGATATTTTGGTAATAAAATTCCATCTTCCATACGAACTTTCCGGGTTCCTTGTCCGTTAGGATTCAGATCGATAAGATCATTTTTTACAAGACCTTCGTATTGTCCTGCAAGATATGCTTCAGTATTAAAGTTTTCTTCGTTGGATTGACTTGGATCCATCTTGAGGATTCCTTCGCGAATTAATATATATTCATTAACACGGTCGGTGCGCCACGCGCAATAATCATTTGCTTGTAACCAGCTAACTCCTACAACAGGATAATCTCTGTATGCTGGGTGACGAAGGTAAAGTTCGACCAAAGGTTCATTATAAGCTAACTTATCTCTCCAAACCAGTGTATCAGGTAATGCTTTTTTATAAACTTCAGGATAGTCAACACCAAATACTCTTCTTAACCAATATAGGTATTCTAGCCAGTCGAGATTCTTAACTTCGGTTTCATCCATATAAAAAGATGAAACGGTAACTCTGCGAGGAACGTTGTTCCAATCGTAAAGTACGTCTTGTTCGGTTCTACCCATTGAGTATGTACCACCTTCAATGAGAATTAATCCGGGGCCGGTTTCTTGTTCTTCGTAAGGTACAACTTCAAAACCACCGTTTTTAGGCTGGTTGTATTCCCATCCTGTAGTAGATGATTGGTCTTTTTTGCAGCCTACAGTAAAAAGAACTGCCGCAACTGCAATAAATTTTGTAATATTTGCTGTGTTCCTTATCATATAATTTGATTTTCGGTTAAATATCTGTTTAAATAACTAAAATGAAGGACAATTTATTGCCCTAATTCTTTTTTTCTTGGGTTTGCAGCCGAATTGCATGGCAAAAGAAACTTCATGAGCTCCACCAGAAGCGTTACTTAATTTGGAAACAGTAACATCATAACTGTAACCAATTTTTACAACACTCGTCTGAATTCCAATTAAAGCTATAAATGCATCAGGATTATCAAATCCCTGACGGAACCAAACACCACCCACTAAAGGATATTTGTTAAAATACATCCCATAGTTTAATTGTTCAAAATCTCCCTGTTTCATAAACAAGAGGTTTGGTGAAATGGTTGGATCTTCTATTTTTCTTCTCCTGCGATGTTGCTGAAGGTCAATGATACCACCTATATGAGCAGTAATTTTCATTGGTAATTTGCTAACAGAGAAAAACCCTTCGTTTGGTTCAGTTAAATGGTGAACGGCAACTCCGCCATATATACTTTCGCCATAACCAAGAATACCCGCTGCAAAATCAGCAGTTCCCTTTGTTAAATCTCCTGGTTTGGTTTCCTGTGTGTAATAAACGAAGCCGTAACGTGGATCGATTTGATCGCCGAAAGTTAGCTTTTCCCAATCTATACTCTTCTGAAAATATGATGCTTGAAACCCAGCTTTAATAGAGAAAAACCGACTTACTTGTAATCTGTAAGAATACACTCCACTAATAATGTTTGTGTTTAATGTTCCTTCACCAGCTTTATCTGTTATAAATGAAAGGCCTACACCACCGGATAAGTTATCAACGTGTTGATCAAATGATGCTGAGTATGTAACATAGGAGCCAGATATTGACGGCCATTGGTTACGGTAATTCATAATTATTCGCGGACAAACAGATGTACCAGCAAATGCCGGATTAAGATAAACCGGATTGGCATAATATTGCGAAAAGTGAGGGTCTTGAGAATAACTTGTCATCCCGCCCGCAAGCAATAAAATAAATGAGAATAGTATTTTTCTAATCATAAAAGCTACGTGTGTAGTAAATACTTTTATTAGAGTTTACAATATTACAAATTATTTTTTAATTCTATGCCATGTTTTTTTATAGACATTAAAAATTAATATGCAAAAATCTCTATCTTAAGAATTTACAATTTATACCATTTTCTTAAAATAAAGTTTCAAATATCGTATAATTTTTTTTAATAAAACTAAAATGATGGACAATTTATTGTACGGATACGTTTTTTCTTTGGTTTACAGCCGAATTGGAAACCCATAGAAACTTCGTGGGATCCGCCGCTGGCATTGCTTAGTTTGGAAACTGTAACATCGTAACTGTAGCCCATTTTAAAAATAGAAGTCTGAATTCCAATTAACGCAATAAAAGCATCTGGGTTGTCAAATCCTTGACGGAACCATAACCCACCTACCAATGGATATTTATTAAAATACAATCCATAATTTAATTCTTCGAAATCCTGTTGTTTCATGAAAAGAATATTTGGAGAAATGGTTGGATCTTCAATTCTTCTTCGTTTTGAGTTGCCTTGAAGATTGATTATGCCACCAGCGTGAACTGTAATTTTTGTAGGTAATTTGCTTGGAGTGATAAAACCTTCGTTGGGTTGAGTGAGATGGTGAACAGCCACACCGCCATAAACACTTTCTCCATAAGCAAGTATGCCAGCAGAAAAATCAACTCCACCTACTTTTTGATTGTATTCTCCATTTGGAGGAGTATCATGGGTATTGTTAACAAAACCATATTTAGGATTAATCATATCGCCAAAAGTGAGTTTGGTCCAGTCGAGTTTCTTTTGAAAGTAAGAAGCCTGAAAGCCCATTTTTATTGAAAATGTTCTGTTAACTTGCATTCTATATGAATAAACGCCACTTACAATATTTGTTTTAAGCGTTCCTTCTCCTGCATCATCAGCATTAAACATTAAGGCAACACCACCTGACAGATTTTCAATATGCTGATCGTAAGAAGCGCTATACGAAGCATAAGATCCGGCAATTGATGGCCATTGATTCCTGTAATTGAGTATTGCCCGAGGGCAAAGTCCGGTGCCTGCAAAAGCAGGATTAAGGTAAACCGGATTGGCATAATATTGCGAAAAATGAATATCTTGTGCGTATAATGCTTCGAAAGAGTTAGATAACGCAAAAAATACAATAAATGCAAGTATATGTTTTCTCATATTTATTAGATTAAACCCTATTTTATTTAAATTAAAGCTACAATTTTACAAAAATATATTTGTTCGAGCAAATAATTTCGACTTTTTTTTACAATAGGTTTATTATTTTGACGTTATTATTTACTTTTACTGAACAAAAGTTTTTATCAATACTACTTAAAATGTATAAACGTATCTGTATTGTTTTTCTTTTATTATTATCACATTTCGCATTTTCCCAAACTGTATCAAAAAAAATTACGATTAACTGGGAAGGTATAAAAAAGATATATCCATCTTTAGGTGATTCTGTTCAATATCTGTCTTTTACAAATGTATCGTATGATGCGCAAAAGGGTCAGATGCCTGTTTATTCGGCTATTCTTCCCGGAATCAATTCTAACATAGGAGAAATTTATATTAAAGGTCAGGTTTATGTTGAGTTAAATGATCAGGAGGCTGCTGTATTAAGTAAATATAAGAACGATATTCCTTTAGAAATTAATTCAGCAAATGTTACAACTGTTTATCAAAAAAAACTCCCTTACACTTCTTATAGTTTTGTGCCTTTCAGATTGAATGAAACAAACAGAAAATATGAAAGACTTACCGAATTTGAAATTGTAAAAGTTCCATCAGTTGAAAAAAAACAGGCTAAGGGAACCACGGAATATGCTTCCAATTCAGTGCTCTCAACAGGTAAATGGTACAAAATTGCTGTTTCTGCTTCTGGAATTTACAAGCTGACATATAATGATATTGTTTCAATGGGTTTGACTGTTTCAGACCCTCGTAACATAAGGATTTACGGAAATGGTGGCGGAATTCTGCCTGAGAATAATAGCGCTCCGAGAATTGACGACCTTTATGAAAATGCCATTTTTGTTTATGGTGAATCCGATGGCAGTTTTGACCCCAGTGATTATATATTGTTTTATGGTGAAGGGCCTGTTAAGTGGTCATTTACCGTTGCAGATTCTGCCTTTCATCACCAAACCAACTATTATTCTGACATTACTCCTTATTTTGTTACCTGCGATCTTGGCTCGGGAAAAAGGGTGAGTTCACAGGCTTCAACTTTTGATGTCGCCAATTTTAATGTTTCCAATTTTAATGATTACCAGTGTCATGAAAAAGATTCTGTAAACCTTGTAAAATCAGGAAAAGAATGGTATGGCGAAAATTTTGATATCCTTACTTCATACACTTTCAAATTCCCATTTCAGAATATTGTTGCGAATTCAAAAGCTAAAATTAAATTTTCAATTGCAGCTAGAAATACTTCTCAAAGTAATTTTACTGTTAATGCCAATGGAACAATTTCAACAGCCTATGTGCAACCATACAGCGGCGAACATCAGTATGCTACCGAAACCACTCAGAACTTCAGCTTAACAAATTCAAACTCCGACATTACTGTTTCAATTACCAAAAACACTGCAAATGCTGTTGGTTGGCTGAATTATATTGATGTTAATGTACTTAGAAATCTAAGTTTGTCGGGCAATCAGACTATTTTCAGAAATATTAAAAGTGTTGCCGCCGGAAATGTAAGTGAATTCTTAATTGACAATGTTACTGCTGATTCAAAAGTTTGGGAAATTACAAATTCAATAAACGTAAAAGAACAGCAGGTCTTACTTGCCGGAAATTCGCTGAAATTCAGACTCCATACAGATACTTTGAGAGAATTTATTGTGTTCAGCGGATCAAATTTTTCATCTCCTCAGAAACTAGGTCTTGTCGAAAACCAGAATTTACATGCACTTTCTGCGGTAGATTTAATCATTGTTTCTCACCCTGATTTCCTTTCAGAAGCAGCACGCCTGGCCTCAATTCATTATAATGTTGATAATTATTCTTACGTAATAACTACACCTCAAAAAATATACAATGAGTTTTCTTCTGGGAAGCCAGATATTACTGCAATTAAGGATTTTGTGAAGATGTTTTACGATAAAGCAAATTCAGCAGGCGATTTACCTAAATATCTGTTGTTGTTTGGCGATGCTTCATACGATTATAAAAACAGGATCAATGAAAATACCAATTTGGTTCCAACTTATCAGTCGCCTTTAGCTCTTGATTATGCTGGATCTTACGCTTCAGATGATATATTTGGATTTCTGGATCCCAGCGAGGGGCCATCGCTCCCAAGTATGTTGGACATCGGAATTGGACGATTTCCTGTGAAAACACTGGATGAAGCTTCTTCTATGGTTGATAAAGTAGCAAAATATACCGAACATGTTAGGCCTGCAATTACTACCAATGGATGCTCAGCAGATGCCGTTTTTTCTCCAGGCGACTGGCGAAATATGATTTGTTTTGTAGCCGACGATGAAGAAGGAAACAGTTTTGTAACTACCACTGAATCATTCTCTACATATATAGATACTACAATGGCATTAAACAATTATAATATTGATAAAATATATGCCGATTCTTATGTGCAGCAAACCGGTGCAGGCGGACAAAGATATCCCGATGTTAATCTTGCCATTAATAAACGTGTGGAAAAAGGCGCTTTAATCATTAATTATGTTGGTCATGGAGGCGAAGTGGGCTGGGCACTGGAACGTATTCTGGAAGTTTCTGATATTAAAAGCTGGAGTAATATAAATAATATGCCCTTATTTGTTACTGCTACCTGCGAATTCAGCCGCTTTGATGATCCCGTGCGAACATCGGCAGGCGAATATGTACTGCTTAATGAAAACGGAGGAGGAATTGCGTTATTTACTACTTCCCGTTTGGCATGGACAGGAAGCAACGAAACATTAAACAGGAATTTTTATACTTATGCCTTAAAAAAATACGGCGCGGCTTACCCTACATTGGGCGAATTGGTTATGCTTTCGAAAAACGCGGGCGGTTTTATAAATGATAATATCAAAAACTTTGTGTTGCTCGGCGATCCTGCCTTAAAATTATGTTATCCCGAAAATACGGTTGCTACAACAATGATTAATCAGCATATTGCTGGAAGCATTGCTGATACGCTTAAAGCATTTGATAAAGTTGCCGTTTCCGGAATTGTCCAGAACGAAATTGGCGTAAAACTAACAGACTTTAATGGAATAATAACACCTACAGTTTATGATAAAAAAGCGCTGACATCAACTCTTGGAAACGACCCCACAAGCCCGATAAAAAATTACCTGATACAAAAGAATATTCTATACAAAGGTAAGGTGAGTGTGACCAACGGTGACTTTTCTTTTACATTCATTGTTCCTAAAGATATTGCTTACAATTATGGCATAGGAAGAATTAGTTATTATGCCGAAGACGGTTTAACTGACGCATCGGGATTTTACGAAAACCAAAAATTTATTATTGGAGGTTCAGGGATCAATTCCACTAATGACACCCGGGGTCCACAAATTTGTTTGTACCTAAATGATTCTTCTTTTGTAAATAATGGAATTACCAACGAAAAGCCCATTTTGCTCGCTTACCTTGTTGATTCAAGTGGTATTAATACTGTGGGCAATGGAATCGGACATGATATTGTTGCCACAATTGACAATGCCACCGAAGGTCAGATAATTTTAAACGACTATTATCAAGCCGATCTGAATAGTTATCAAAGCGGAACTATTCGTTACAAGTTAGATAAACTTGAAGAAGGTGCACACACCCTGACGTTGAAAGTTTGGGATATTTATAACAATTCATCCGAAGCTACACTTGATTTTGTTGTACAGAAAGAAGAGGAAATGGCTCTGAAACATGTTTTCAATTATCCCAATCCTTTTACAACTCATACTTCCTTTTTCTTTGAGCATAACCAGCCCTGCTGCGGACTGTTAGTGCAAATTCAGATTTTTACAATTACCGGAAAATTAATTAAAACTATTGCCAAAGAAGTTCAGACCACTGGCTTCAGAGCAGATCCTATTGAATGGGATGGCCTTGATGATTTTGGAGATAATATCGGAAAAGGTGTTTATATTTACAAACTCAAAGTTCAGACTCAGGATGGATCATCGGCTGAAAAAATTGAAAAGCTTGTAATTATTAAATAAAGTACCTGATGCGTAGATCATTTTTGTTTTATATAGTTTCCTTAACTTGTTTTATATTATTATACGGGAGTTACGCAAAAGCTCAAAAAACTGGAAATCAATCTTTCGTCCAAAATTCTGTTTTGGCAACAGGCGACTGGTATCGAATTTCGGTTGATAAAACGGGAATTTATGTAATCAGTTATTCTGATCTCTTGCAATGGGGAATAAATCCAACGGCAATCAACCCAAAAAATATTAAAATATATGGTAATGGTGGGGCTATAATTCCAGAAGCTAATTATGTTCCCATTAAAGATGATCTTTCTGAAAATGCAATTTTTGTTATGGGAGAATCCGATGGCGTTTTTAATCCAGGCGATTATATCCTCTTTTATGCTACTTCGCCAGTAAGCTGGAATTATGAAAGTGAAAGCGGTTTATTTTTACATACGTCTAATATTTATTCCGATGTTTCTGATTATTTTATTAATATTTCCGATACGCAGGGAAAAAGAATACTAAAGGATACAGTTGAATTAAATCATAATTTTCTAGTGAGTACTTTCAATGATTATGCTTTTCACGAAAAGGATTCTATTAACCTTCTTAAGTCTGGAAAAGAATGGTACGGCGAATATTTTAATTATGTGAAAACCTATAGTTTTTTATTTCCATTTCCTGATATTGTGGAAAATTCTAAAGTAAAAATTAAATCGAATATCGCTGCACGAAATACTGTTCCAACTGTGTTTAATGTAAATTCGGGAAATTTTATGCGTTCTGTTGTTGTTTCTGCAATCCCAGGTCAATACACCGCTGATTATGCAAGATTCTCAACGGATACTTTCAGCTTTGTTGCAAACAATCCTGTGGTGAATTTGAATATCTCAATGGAAACTGAAGCGTCAATAGGATGGCTTAATTTTTTTGATGTGAATTGTGAAAGGCAGTTGAAGTTTTCCGGACATCAGTTGGCTTTTAGAAATACCGAAAGCATTCTTCCGGGAAGGATTACCCGATTTGATTTGGATTACAGTTTTCTGGGAACCAAAATATGGGATGTGTCAGACCCGTTCAATGCTAAAGAAAAAGCAATTGCGTTTTTTTTGAATAACCCTGGTATTGTATCCCGAACAGATTCTTTGATGGAATTTATTGCTTTTGATTCCCTTCAATATCTGCATCCTGTTTTTATAGATAAAATTAAAAATCAGAATCTTCATGCACTCCAGCCAAAGGAACTGATAATATTAGCCTATCCTGATTTTGTTTCTCAGGCTGAGCGTTTGGCTTTGCTTCATGAACAGTACGACCAGATTTCTTCACTGATAGTTACTCCGCAAGAAATTTATAACGAATTTTCTTCAGGAATTCAGGATGTTTCAGCTATTAAAAATTTTATGCGCATGCTTTATTTCAAAGCTCAGTATTCAGGCGTAAAGCCGAAATACCTTCTGCTTATTGGCGACGGATCGTACGATTACAAAAATAGAATTTCTGAAAACACGAATTTCATACCAACGTATGAGTCAAATAATTCGCTAATGCCTACGTCCTCATATCTTTCCGACGATTATTTTGGGCTATTGGACAGCAGTGATGCTTTTTTATGCAATGGAAATCTTGATATCGGAATCGGACGTTTTCCTTGCGTTAAGGTAGACGAAGTAAAAGCTATAGTTGATAAAATTGAAAAATATCTGAAAAGAGATAGCCATTATTCTGAGCTAAATGGTTGTACTCTTTTTGAGTCTGATGTTCATGGCGACTGGCGGAATACCGTTTGTTTTATTGGTGATGATGAAGACAATAATCTGCACCTGAGTCAAGCAAATGACCTTGCAACTATTGTGGATACTACAGCTTTGAATATAAATGTCAGAAAAATATATCTTGATGCATACAAACAGCAAACAAATAGTTCCGGACAAACTTATCCTGAAGTAAATAAGCTTATCAATGATCAGGTAAATCAAGGTGCCCTGCTCATTAATTATACTGGTCATGGTGGGGAAGACAGTTGGGCTGAAGAAAAAATTATTCAGTTTTCGGATATTTATAAATGGAAAAACCTCACAAATCTTCCTGTATTTGTTACTGCAACATGCGAATTCAGCCGCTTCGACGATCCTTCACGACATTCTGCAGGTGAACTTATTCTTACAAAACAGGATGGAGGCGGAATTGGTCTTTTTACAACCACGCGGCTTGCCTTTTCCAATTCCAATTTCAGCCTGAATAAAAGTTTTTATAAGTTTGCTTTTAAAAGAGATTCCCTTGGAAATTATTTCCGGATGGGAGATATAATACGTTTGGCCAAAGTAGATAATAACTCTATTGTAAATGTAAGGAACTTCGTATTATTGGGCGATCCCGCCTTGCAATTATCATATCCGCAGAATATTGTTAAAACATTAACTATTAATGGCGTTAATGCAGAACTTTTTTCAGATACGCTTAAACAAGGCAGTATTGTTAGCGTTACAGGACTTGTTGAGGATTATTTTGGGAATCAGCTTTCCGATTTCAACGGAACATTGTATCCAACAGTTTTTGATCAGAAAGAATGGATGACCACTTTGGGCAACGACCCTCAAAGCATTCCATATAATTTTACTGTTCAGGACAAAGCGCTTTACAAAGGAAAAGTAACAGTTCAATCGGGCGAATTTGCATTTTCGTTCATAATCCCCAAGGATATCGCGCCCACATCGGGATCGTGTAAAATAAGTTATTATGCAGAGGATAAAAAAACAAATGCTACAGGATATTTTGAAACTACCGGTTTGATTTTATGTGGAAGTGATACATATGCATTTACCGATACTGTAGGCCCTTTAATTCAGCCTTTTTTAAATAATACTGCATTTGTGCCGGGAGGAGTTACCGATCCCAATCCATTGCTCAAAATATATCTTAGTGATGTAAGCGGAGTAAACGCTTTTAATGTTGGTATTGGACACGAAATTGTTTGTGAGCTGGATAGCGATTCATATACTTCAATTATTTTAAACAATTATTTTGAGCCCGATTTTAATTCCTATCAGTCAGGCTGGGTAAGCTTCCCGCTTAAAAATTTAGAATTCGGCAAACATCAGGTTCTCTTAAAAGCATGGGATTTGATGAACAATTACAGTGAAAAATCTTTTGAATTTATCGTGTCGCCACCGGCTGATCTAAGCATACGCAAAATTGCAGTTTATCCAAATCCATTCAGCGATAAAACATATTTCTATTTTGAGCATAACCAACCCTGCTGCGAAATGAACTTACAGATTGATATCTGTTCTCTTAGCGGACAGAAAGTAAAACAGCTCAATAAAACGATTATTGCCGGAACCGAAGGAATAGTAATACAGGAATGGGATGGAACAAGCGATAACGGAAGCAATCTGTCAAACGGGATGTATGTTTTCCGTTTAAAAGCGCAATCTGCCGACGGATCGTATATGGAAAGATCAGGAAAATTAGTTATTTCACGATAGACAATATTAATAAAGTTTAATCGTTATATTTGCATTCTTAAAATCAAATGAATCTATGAAACGAATCAAATTTTTAAATGTTTTAGTAATTTTTATATTTGTTTTTTCAGCATTAATGTCTGTAGCTCAGCCTACTTATGACTATACCGGGAGAGAGCTGAACACCATTACCACTGCAGTTCCATTTCTTATCATTTCTCCCGACGCCCGTGCTGGTGCTTTAGGTGATGCAGGCGTTGCTTCAAGTCCTGATGCCAATTCTTTGCACTGGAATCCTGCTAAATATGCATTTATAAAAAAAGATATGGGCTTTTCTGTTTCTTATAGCCCTTGGTTGAGAGCGCTTGTAAACGATATCAATCTTGCTTATGTTTCGGGGTATAAAAAATTCGGTAAAGATCAAGCCCTTGCTGCTTCGTTACTGTTTTTCTCACTCGGTGATATTACATTTACTGATATCGTTGGTACTACAATCGGACAGTTTCGCCCTAATGAATTTTCATTTGATGTAGCCTATTCTCGTAAGCTTTCCGAAAGTTTTTCCGGCGGTGTATCTTTAAGATATATCCATTCAAATTTAACGGGAGGATATTCGGTAGGTGCCTCAAATTCTCACCCCGGCAACTCAGTAGCAACAGATGTTTCAGGATATTATCAGACCGACGTTAGTCTTGGAAAACAGGATGGTGTTTTAGCGGTAGGTTTAAACATTTCTAATATTGGAGCAAAAATTTCATATACTGATAATGTTGAACGCGATTTTATTCCAATTAACTTGCGTTTCGGACCATCACTTACCATAGATCTGGATGAATACAATTCACTTGCATTCTTACTTGATGTTAATAAATTGTTGGTTCCTACACCTCCTCAATATCGGGTTGACGAAAACAACCTCCCAGTCGATCTTAATGGTGATGGTAAATGGGATATTTTAGCAGGAAAAGATCCCGATGTTTCTGTACCAACAGGAATGTTTCAGTCGTTTAGTGATGCACCAGGAGGATTCCGAGAAGAATTAAAAGAATTTACACTCTCTACTGGTGTTGAATACTGGTATGATAAACAGTTTGCGCTGCGAACCGGATTTTTCTACGAAGATAAAACCAAGGGAAACCGTAAGTTTTTTACTGTTGGTGCTGGTTTAAAATACAATGTTTTTAGTCTTGACTTTGCTTATTTGGTGCCTGTTGAACAACGCAATCCTCTTGAAAATACACTCAGGTTTACTCTTTTGTTCGACTTTGATGCATTTAAAGATCAAAACAAAGAATAATGAAATTCAAAGTCGGCTTTGGATTTGATGTTCATCAGTTAAAAAACGATTTACCTTTCTGGCTTGGTGGTATTCAGATACCTTTTAATAAAGGTGCTTTGGGGCATTCTGATGCCGATGTGCTTATTCATGCCATTTGCGATTCGCTTCTAGGCGCTGCAAATCTTGGTGATATCGGTCGTCATTTCCCAGATTCTTCTTCCGAATTTAAAAATATCGACAGCAAAATTCTTCTAAAAAAAACGGTTGAATTAATTTCCGAAAAAGGTTTTCAAATCGGAAATATTGATGTTACTGTTTGCCTCCAGAATCCGAAAATTTCAGCGTATATTCCGGAAATGCAAAAAGTTCTAGCTCAGGTAATGCTTATCAGCGATGATGATGTTTCTATTAAAGCAACCACAACCGAAAAACTTGGTTTTGTTGGGCGCCAAGAAGGTGTTTCAGCGTATGCTGTTGCATTGATTTTTAAATAAAATATTTCCCTTACTTCCTTTTATCCTCAAACAAATTTCTTAAAAATAAGAAAAATCGCTGCTTTCTGACTTAAAGAACTGAAAACTGTCTTTGAGATAAAGCTCCCTTTTGAAAATTCATATAGGTTCAACTTTCATTTATTGCAAACCTGAAATATTTGAAAACAGTTTAATATTCTCGAATTATGTTCGATAAGAAGTAGATTCCAATCCGCGATCATTATAAAAAAAAATCCTGAAAGTTATTTCAAATAATTTTATCTGATTCACTACATTTCTTTTTTGTACTTTTGATATTATAATAAATAATTTTATGAAAAAGATTTTGCTTGTATTGGTATTGCTTATTGGTTTATCATCCTGCACAAATGTTAAATTTTTGCAGGTGATATATGGCAAATCAAAGAACTGGAGCGTAATTAATACATCTGCTGTTCCTCATGCAGTGATTGTTTCATTCGAAAAGAAATATCCTGGAATAACATCAGTTATATGGCAGCATCCTGTTAAAAATAAATATGTTGCTAATTTCACTTCCAATGGTAAAATAACACTTGTGGTTTTTACCCCCGCAGGAGTGGCTAAGGATGAAGAAAACTATGAGCCAGAAGATTATTATTACGATGATGAATATGATGATTACTGGGATTCTGATCGCTAAGAATAATGTTTTTTCTATTAGGACGTTACTTGCTTGCCATTATCAAACTGTTTCCAAATGATGCTTCAACTCTTAAAAAATCTTTAAGCCCTGCTTTTTTAAACCACTCGCCAATTTCAGATTCTGTATAAGTATCACCTTTTTCAGTTCCAACCAGCATGTTAAGTGCAAATATTGCTCCTGCTATGGGGCGCGTACGGTCATTGTCCATAATATGATCCTGAATAATTATGCGCCCACACTTGTTAAGAGATGCCGCACATTTTTCAATTAGGCGCATGTTTTCTTCAAATGAATTGATATGTACTATTGCAGATAAAAAAACAATGTCATAACCTAACGGGAAATCATTTAAATGATAATCGCCCTTTACAAAATCAATTTTGTTCCATAGACCAGCGTCAGCCACATATTTTTTGGATAGTTCAACTACATTAGGCAAATCAAAAACAGTTGCAGAGATGTTTTCGCCTGAATTTGCAAAAGCCATGGCATATGCTCCCGAGCCACCACCGATATCTAACACTTTTGAAACACCTTTCATATCAATATGACGCACAATGTCTGGTGCTTGTTTCTGAGCCCTGTTGTGCATGGCATCAATAAATGAAAATAGCCAACCTTTTTCCCTCTCGTTTATTCCGCGTTTACGCTTTGCAACTGTAGTTCCGGCTTTCACTGCTTCGGTTAATGTTGACCATGTGTCCCATTGGTTCACACTATGCATTAATCCTGAAATAAATGCTGGTTTGTCATCACAAAAATAATCACGCGAAAGTGCAGTATTGCCGAATAAATTATTTTCTTTTGTTAAAAAGCCCAACGCAACCAGCGAATTCATTAGCCTATCGGTTCCATGTTCGCTCGCTTTTATTTCCTTGGCAACTTCTGCCGATGCTTTTTTATAATCTGAAAGAACTGAAAAGAGGTTTAGCTCAAAAGCAGTTAAAAAAATTCTTGTTTTCTGAAAATTTGAAACAAAGTCGCGGATTTCTTCAGGAGTTGTAGGAGTTGTATATGGCATTGTGTCTATATATTTTGTTAATATATGCAAAAATTGATAAACGAATCAAATTTTCAGCATTCTTAATTATTTTCCTTTTCCTCCTTTTCCGCCAGCAGAGCCGGAATCGTCCGTTTGTGTGTTCAGTAAGCCTCGGTCGCCTTTGTTAAAAGAATAACGCAGCGAAATGCCAAAGGAGCGCTTGTTCCAAGTACCGCTGTAATCGGAAATTTCTTTACGGCCAAAATATTCATAGGTGGTGCTCCAGCGGGAATACTTATCAATAAGGTTGTTTATCGAAACATAAACATTTAGTTTGTTGCTCAGGAATCGACGTGAAAAATATATTCCGTTATACAAACTTCCTTTGGAATAGCCTCCCAGTCCGGCATCGCGGCCATTGTAATTCAGATAAAATGAAATGCTATTTTTCTTTTTTATGTAAACCGAAACGTACGAATTGCCCGTTATTGACCAGTTTCCGCTCACAAGACCGGCTGTGGTAAGCGACGACTGACCTACGGAATTATTCAAATTACTGGCGTCAACATTGGATTTGAACACATCAGTGGAAAAATTAAAACTGAACCAATCGTTCGGCATTGCCGATCCTGAAAGGGTTATGCCTGTACCACTTGATTTACCTACATTTTCTGGTTTACTATAAGTTGTGTAATCATTTATAGGAATGTTTATCCATTCCACATAGTTATTTGAGAAATAGTGAAAAGCATCAAGCGAAATGCTGAATTTTTCTGGTGCATATAAATACCCAAACGAAAAACGGTGATAGGTATATGGCTGCAAGGCAATATTTCCACTGCTCCACGAACGAGGATCAGATTTATTGATATAAGGACTGAGTTCGTCTTCGGAAGGTATTTCCTTATTGAGCTGATAGTAAAGTTTTAATTCGTGGAAAGGTTTTATTTCGTACGAAATAGTTGCATTGGGTACTACAAGCGGATAAGCTTTGTTAATGCTGATAATACTGTCGGTGCCGCCTGGAAAAACGGTCAGGTTAATATCCATTGTTTTTACAGCCAAACGTATTCCTCCATCGATTTTCCATTTTTTTATTTTCTTTCCATAATTACAGAAAGCCGCATGGCTCATGAGCAATCCTTTATAATGTTCGGAATAGAGCAGGCTCTGCACATTGTTAAAAAAATAATCGGTTTCGTTGGTTCCGCTCGTAACAAGCGATTGCGTTCCCAATTCCCACTGTCCGGTGGTATCAATAGGAAGTGTTAAATACGAATCGAAAGAAAATTTATTCAGGTTTTCGTTGTTGGAAAATCTGGTATTTGGTATGCTGTCCGATGGTGAAAAAGAATGATAGTTGAAGGTTTTCTGATTTGTTGAATTCCAGTTGTTATCTCTTAATGAAAATGTTGATTTGAGTGTGAATTCTTTTTCTTCGTTGGCAAATTTTTTGTTGTAATTGAGCGAGAAATTATTGCCTTTGTTATTGTTGTCGTAATTGCCCTCCGAAATGTAGCGTTCGCGCAAGGTATCACTCATGTTTTCGTAATAAGAATCGTAGGAACTCGACTTGCCGATGCGTGAGGATGGCGACCAAGTGAAAGTGATTTTTTTCTTCTTTGTAAAATTGTAAATAAAACCAGCGCTTTCCGAAATATTGGTTGATTTATAATGATTGGAACCATTGCTATTGCTGAAATAAATCTTGTTGTTATAGGTAAGCCAAACATTTTGGTTGTTTTCATTTTTACCATCCCAGAAATTATAGTTTATGTTTCCGAAAACAATCAATTTTTTGCGTTTTATATTTAGATTCAAACCATTGGAATTGGATTGCAGATTTTTAAAATCAGTACTCGCAAATCGTGTATAAATGGCGCCACTCAAACCGTTTTCCTTGGGTTGTTTGAGTTTAATGTTTATGGTTCCTACAGAGGATTCGTATTTGGCAGATGGTTCAATAAATTCAATTTTATCAACGTTGGCAGCCGGAATCATTTCAAGTTTTGGATACATCAGGGTGTAGGGTTGATCGTCAACAAGAATATTCGGAGTCTGGCCGCGGTATTTAACATTGCCATCGGGGTCAACAGTTATGGAAGGGAGTGTTTTCAGCTGATCTAGAACCGTAACTGCTGTAGCATTTCGCTTTTCGTCCATTAAAAAAATCTTTTTATTAAATGTCTGCTCAAAAGGAGTACGCTGTCCGGAAACATTCACTTCTCCAAGGTTTGTTGTTGTTGGCGAAAGGTTGATGTTTAATGTAAATTTTAGTTGCTTTTCGTCAATTTTAATCGATTCTGAAGTAATGTTTTTGTATCCAACGCAAGTAACTTTAACTACATAATTTCCATCAGGCAAATTTTCTTTAACAAATGCCCCTTTTTCATCGCTAAGTGTTCCTGCTATCAAAGTATCTTTTGGCATCGAATAAAACCCAATGGTAGCATAAGCCACAGGTGTTTTGTGAAGGCTATCAAGCACTGTGCCTTTTATGATTCCATCGCCACCATACTGGGCGAATAAAGCGTTGTGGCTCAAAATTACAAAGAGAAGAAAGGCAATGCGTTTCATGATGAAATATTTAAGAAAATAACAATTAGCAATAGCAAAAGTATATTTAAAAACGCTTGTGTGATAAATTTATTTTGGCTGGATATGTAATTATTGCATTTTTTTGTAAAAAAAATATCACTCTGATCTATTTTTTTTGGAAGGTAATCTTTCTATAAGCAGCTTGCTGTGCTTGTTTCCATAAGTAAAATAAAGTGCCAGTCCTATTGCAAGCCAAATCAAAAAGCGCAACCAGTTTGTGATTCCAAGTTGCGAAATAAGATACAGATTGGTAAGCAGTCCAAG
>JBBQSF010000031.1:0-24656 GCA_038214085.1 Bacteroidales bacterium
AAAATTGAAGCGGCTATTTTAAATGCCCTCGAAATGACACCTCCAGAATTATCGGCAGATATTTACCGTACCGGAATTTATCTTGCTGGTGGTGGTTCTATGCTTCGCGGACTGGATAAACGTATTTCAACAAAAACAAAACTCCCAGTTCATATTGCCGACGATCCTTTACGTGCAGTGGCCCGTGGAACTGGTATCGCATTGAAAAACTTTGATAAATTCACATTCCTTATCAAGTAATTTTCAGGTTATAGAATGAATAAAGAAAAGAAGTAAGAACCGATAGGATATGCGAAATATTTTTGTTTTTCTTAGGAAACAATACTTCTTCTTCCTATTTATAATTTTCGAAATATTTTCGATCGTGCTGGTGGTTCAGAACAATTATTACCATCGTACCATTTTTATTAATTCATCAAACGATTTTAGTGCATCAATTCTGGAAACATTTAACAATATTTCGGAATATTTTTCACTTCGCGAAGAAAATAAAAAACTAGCCGAGGAAAATGCCCGATTGCTAAGCGAAGCAAAAAAATGGTATTTTGCCAACGATTCCAAGGAATTTTTTTTTAACGATATCCATTACAAACAGCAGTATGAATTCGTAAGTGCTAAAGTTGTTAAAAATTCCACATCCAAACGAAATAATTTTTTGATATTAAATAAAGGTTATAAAAACGGAATTGAAAAGGATATGGGAGTGGCCACAGCTACAGGAGTTGTAGGAATTGTGAGTGATGTTTCGGCAAATTTCTGCTCAGTAATTTCTGTGCTAAACAAAGAATCAAAAATCAGTGCAAAGATCAAAAAATACGGACAAATTGGAACAGTGGTCTGGAGTGGTGGAAATTATCGTTTCGGAAGCCTTATCGACATTCCTACGCATATCAAACCCACGCTTGGTGAC
The DNA here is from genome assembly GCA_038214085.1 of Bacteroidales bacterium. Taxonomy (GTDB): domain Bacteria; phylum Bacteroidota; class Bacteroidia; order Bacteroidales; family CG2-30-32-10; genus JBBQSF01. The sequence goes on from JBBQSF010000031.1 coordinate 911, forward strand.
ACAATTATTACAAGTGGATATTCAACAAGTTTTCCCGAAGGTATTCTTATAGGCACTATAGCTGATTACAAAATTGAAAAAGGCGATAATTTTTATACCATCACCATTCGGTTCAGTGCTGATTATAACAGTTTAACATATACAAATGTTATTAAAAATATAATGAAGGACGAGATTAAGAAAATGGATAAAAGCGAAACCGGTGATTAACATTATTTTAAAAAATACTGCCCGCTTTGTCTTCCTGATATTCCTTCAGGTAATTATCCTTGATAATGTAAGGATAGGTGGTTATATTAACCCTTACCTTTACGTTCTGTTTATCCTTATGCTTCCTTTTGAAACACCAAAATGGTTGTTATTGTTTTCTGCATTTTTTCTGGGATTTTTTGTGGATATATTCAGCAGCACAGGAGGGATACATGCAGCAGCATCTGTATTTATGGCCTTTTTACGCCCCAATATAATTAAAATGGTTTCACAACGCCAGGATTACGAACCCGGAACTCGCCCTATAATGCGCGACCTGGGATTTAAATGGTTTTTTTCCTATGCTCTTGTATTGGTTTCTGCGCACCATTTGGTACTGTTCTTTTTGGAAGTATTCACTTTTTCAGAGTTTTTCCAAACCTTTTTCCGTACATTGTTAAGTGTGGTTTTTACCCTGTTTTTATTAATTACCAGTCAATACCTGATTTCACGGAAAACAAAATAAATTTGTAAAAAAAAAACGGCCAACCATAAAAATTTATGATCGACCGTTTTAAAATCTATTTTAAAAATTTACTTAACAATATATTCCATTGCTTTAGTAAGTATTTGTTCTGCTTTTGTTAATTCAGCCTTGTTGTCGTATACATTTACGATTATATCAAGGTAAACGTCACCAAAAATATAGCGTGCAAACAATTGATTGTAATTTTTCTGCCCACCCATTTGGTCTGATATTCCTTTAATGGTAAAATAATAGAAAACGTTTTCGTCTTTTTTCCATTCTTTAAAATCAGAAACAGTAACACCTTTATTGTCTTTATAAGCCGAAGTCTGAACTTTTTTGAAATCGTCAAGCGAGGCTGTCACAACATCCGATTTGTTTCCAAGTCGTGCAACACTACCGGCTTTGATGATGATCTTGTCTGCGCCTTTTTCCTTTGTATCTTTTATGTAAAAGCCATAGGAAAAGGATTTTGAAGAAGAATCAGAATACTTGTTGGCTGAACTTAACTCAAGACCTTCTAATTTAAGTTCTTTTGAAATAGCTTCAAAATATTTATAATCCTTTACGATTTCTTTTTTTTCAGCTACTACTGAATCCTTTTTTTCTTCATCGTTCTTTTTGTCCTTAGTACTTCCACCACAAGAAGTAAGAATAGAAAATGAAGCGAGCATAAAAATGGCAAAGATTGTTTTTTTCATAATATTAAATTTTTATTTGTGTTAATGAAATGATTTAGATAAACAAAAATAAAAAACATTTATAAAAAAGCCATAAAAAACAATCAAAATGTTTTTTATGGCTTATGTGTTTCGAGGTCTCTTCCGGATTCGAACCGGAGTGGTCGGTTTTGCAGACCGGTGCCTAGCCACTCGGCCAAGAGACCTTTGAAGGCTGGCAAAGTTACCAAAAATATTTAAATAGCAAAGTGCATTTAAAATAAATTTGAAATTTGGGCTTTTACTTTTACTTTTGCATTTCTCATCTTATTCTTGATAATTATGGAAACCAACAATCAAAAAGAACCCTCTGCTGCCAAATCACTCAACTTTATTCATGAAATTATTGAAGACGATATTCGCAATGGAAAGAACGAAAGTCGTGTACACACACGTTTTCCGCCCGAGCCCAATGGATACCTTCATATCGGCCATGCCAAATCAATTTGCCTGAATTTTGGAACAGCGCTAAAGTATGGCGGAAAGTGCAACCTCCGTTTTGATGACACCAATCCGGTTAAAGAAGACGTTGAGTATGTCGATTCTATTAAAGAAGATGTTAAATGGCTTGGTTTTGAATGGAGCGGAAAGGAACTTTATGCGTCCGATTATTTCGAAACGATATATGAGTATGCTGTTATTCTAATAAAAAAAGGGAAAGCTTTTGTATGCGATCTTCCTGCCGAAGAGATGGGAAAATACAGGGGAACGGTTAATCAGGGTGGCATTGAAAGTCCATACAGAAACAGATCAGTTGATGAAAATCTAGATCTTTTCAGTCGTATGCGTGCAGGAGAATTCGCCGATGGCGAAAAAGTTCTGCGTGCAAAAATTGATATGGCCTCACCAAACATGCTTATGCGCGATCCTATTTTATATCGCATTTTACATACCGATCATCACCGTACAGGAAACAAATGGTGTATTTATCCCATGTATGATTTTGCCCACGGACAGTGCGATTCTATTGAAAGAATTACTCATTCTATTTGCACACTCGAATTTGAAGTTCACCGCCCATTGTATGATTGGTTTATCAAAGAAATTGGAATTTATGCCCCACAACAAATTGAATTTGCGAGGCTGAACCTCACCTATACAGTTATGAGTAAAAGAAAATTGCTCGAACTGGTTAAAGGCAATTATGTAAACGGCTGGGACGATCCCCGTATGCCTACAATTTGCGGTTTACGACGCAGAGGTTATACTCCTGAATCCATTCGCAACTTTGCCGATACCATAGGCGTTGCCCGCCGCGACAATATTATTGATGTTTCCTTACTTGAATTTTGTCTTCGCGATGACCTTAACAAACATGCCTCACGGGTAATGGGAGTGCTGAATCCACTTAAGGTGGTAATTACCAATTACCCTGATGGTCAAACAGAAGAAATAGATGCTGTTAACAATCCTGAAGATGAAACTGCAGGAACGCGTAAAGTTCCTTTTTCAAAAGTATTGTACATAGAACAGGAAGATTTTAATGAAAATCCTCCGCCAAAGTATTTTAGGCTTTCCCCAGGAACTGAGGTTAGGCTTAGGTATGCATATTTTATTACCTGTACAGGCGTATTGCGCGATGCGGTTACAGGTGAAATCACTGAAGTTTATTGCACTTATGATCCTGCATCAAAAGGAGGAAATTCACCCGATGGACGAAAAGTTAAAAGTACCATTCACTGGGTTTCTGCACAGCATGCTATTAAAGCGGAAATAAGGCTTTACGATAGATTGTTTCTTTCAGAAAATCCTGAAAATGCCACAGAAGTTGAAGATTTTAAGCAGAATCTGAACAAAGATTCATTAAAAATTTCAGAGGGATATATTGAGCCTTCGGTAAAAAATGCTGAAGTTCTTGCAAAATTTCAGTTTGAGCGCTTGGGCTATTTTTGTGTGGATAAAGATTCTTCAGCCGAAAGTCTGGTGTTTAACAGAACAGTTTCATTAAAGGATTCCTGGACAAAAACCAACAAATAGCAAGAAGATTATAATTTTTTCGATTCTTTTAATGGGAAGTTAATTGTAAAACGAGTTCCGTTTTTCGAATTCATACGCATTGTACCTTCAATTTGTTCAACCAGAGTACAAACCAACTGCAAACCCAATGATTTTGTTTTTTTGTAATTAACATTCTTTGGCATGCCAGATCCATTATCAGAAACCACAAGTTGAATGGTCTTGGACGCAGATTTTTTCAGTTCAATCAGAATATTTCCTTTTTTACCTTCGCTAAATGCATACTTCATTGCATTTGAAACCAGTTCATTTACAATCAAACCCAATGTAATAGCGGTATCAAATTCAAAGGGTATTTTATACGTTTTTGTAATAACGTCTATTGATGATTTATCAAACTGGTAAATTTGGGTAAGGTATCCAGCAAGCGAAGAAAGGTAATCAGAAAAATCAATATGAGTAAAATCTTTCGACTGGTAAAGCTTTTCATGAATAAGTGCCATTGATTTTATACGATTCTGACTTTCTTTATAAAGATCTAAAATGTGTTTATCATCAATAGTGGCGGCATGTAAATTAAGTAGGCTTATAATTACCTGCATATTGTTTTTTACACGGTGGTGGATTTCTTTTAATAGTATTTCCTTTTCTCTAAGTTGTAATTTGATCTGCTCTTCAGATTTCAAACGTTCAATAATCTCGTTATTTAACTGTTTGTTGCTTTTTTCGAAATCTCGGGTACGTTTTTTTACTAATTTTTCCAGTTCTTCCTGGTATTTAAGCATAAATTCTTCTGCTTTGCGCCGTTCGCTGATGTTACGGATAATTGCTTGGAAGGATCCATTAGGCATTCGTTTGGTATTCATTTCCACAGGAATTGAAGAGCCATTTTTGCGGGTAAGCATTCTTTCACTTTTCACAGTTTCTCCCTTCAAAAGTAAATCATATCGTAAAGGAGATCTGAGCTGTTCTTCTTCCGAATACAATTTGCTCATATTCATTCGAAGAAGCTCATGTCTGGAGTAACCCGAAAGAGTACAAGCTCTTGAATTTACTTCTATAAAATTCCCATTCTGATCACCTATAAAAATGCCATCGGCTGCCTGTTCAATTAATATACGGTACTTGGCTTCGCTGTCAATCAGAGCTTTTTCTGCATCTTTTCGTTCCTGAACAATTCTGGCAATGCCTAAAGTTCCTGTAACAATTGTATCCTGAAATAAAGATGCAACGGAAAATTCAACATATTTGAATGAACCATCGCTAAAAAGAAACCTGAGTTCAAATATGGGAGGAGTAAATCCTGCCTGAACCATGTAATGAATTTCCATTGCATAATTCAAATCTTCAGGATGAATAAAATTGCCAAAAAATTTACCTAACGACTCAGATACTTTGAATCCTGTTAGTATTTCAAATGCGGGGTTTAGTGATGTGATTATGCCAAGTGAATCAACGGTGTAAATTACATCGGAAGCGGTTTCAATAACTACGCGATATTTTTCTTCGCTTTCACGAAGTTTTTTTTCTGTTAGTTTACGTTCTGCAATATCTCTGGAAATACTTAATAAATGAGGTATTCCGTTAAGGTTTATTACTTCGGCTGACATGTCAACGGTTCTTGAAGTTCCGTTTTTATGTTTTACATTAAGCTCCAGATTATGACAAAAACCTTTGGCTTTTATAGCCTCTAGTAATTTTTCCCTGTCTTTCGTGTTATCCCAAAGATTGATTTCGCGTGTGGTTTTGCCTATTAAATCTTCAGGTGTGTAGCCTGAATATTTAGAAAAAGTATCGTTGGAATCAATGTATAAGCCATCTTCAATTCGTGTAAGAATTATGGCATCGGGACCACAGTCAAAAATTTTCCGGAATCGTTCTTCGCTTTCCTTTAGTTCTGTTTCTGCTTTTTGTTGTTCAGTAATATCCTGAACTTTCCCGATTAAACGCTCTACAACACCGTCAATTGTTCTTATGGCGGAAAACGTAATATTTAAATGGCGGATAATGCCATCAGGACGTAAAAACCCCAGTTGAAATGAATTAATTTGTTTTTTACTTAGGATTGATTCTTTAAAAAAGTTCATAATTTCTTCAACCTTATCCGGCAGAAGACATGCAATTATTTTATCAAAACTTGGTTCATCTGATTTTGGATCAAAGCCAAGTATGTTAAATGTTTCATTGGTCCATAAAAGTTTTTTTGTGTTAAGCTCGAATGTCCAGCTCCCAAGGTGAAACAAATGCAGTGTTTCACGAAGAAGCTTTTCTTCCTTACCTGAACGGGTTAATTTGTTATCTTTTCGAGCCATTGCCTGCCTGAATTTTTTTTAAAAATGGGTTAGTACCCTGAGCTTAAAATTACCTTGAGCTTTTTTTGTACACAATGAATATGGGTTTTATTTTAAGGTGTAAATCTCAATAATTTTCAGAATAACTTCTGATGCTTTCACCATTGATTCTAAAGGTACATATTCGTATTTTCCATGAAAATTATGCCCGCCGGCAAAAATATTTGGGCAAGGCAAACCCATGTATGAAAGTCTAGCGCCATCAGTACCTCCACGAATTGGAACCACTTTTGGAATTACACCCACTTCTTCCATTGCTTTTTTTGCATTCTCCACAACATGGAAAACTGGAAGTATCTGATCACGCATGTTAAGATATTGTTCTTTTAATTCAAGCGTAGCTGTATTTCCACGGTATTTTTTGTTGATAAAGTCAGTTACATTTTGGATCATTACTTTTTTTGCTTCAAATTTTTCGCTGTCGTGATCGCGGATAATATACTGAATGGATGATTGTTCAACACTTCCTTCAATTTTGATAAGATGGAAAAACCCTTCGTAATCAGTTGTAAATTCAGGGCGTTCGTTTACGGGGAGCATTTCGTTAAATTCCATAGCAATAATCATGGAATTAATCATTTTATCTTTTGCATAACCCGGGTGAATATTTCTGCCTTTAAAAGTTATTTTTGCATGGGCAGCATTAAAATTTTCATATTCAAGTTCCCCAATTCCTCCACCATCAAGCGTATAGCCAAAATCGGCACCAAATTTTGCAACATTGAATTTATCTACGCCACGGCCTATTTCTTCGTCAGGTGTGAATCCAATTTTAATGGTTCCGTGAATAATTTCCGGATGATTTACTAAGTATTCAACAGACGTCATTATTTCTGCTATTCCGGCTTTGTCATCAGCTCCTAATAGCGTTGTGCCGTCCGAAGTAATTATTGTTTGACCTTGATATTCCAGTAGCTCCGGAAATTCTTTAACAGAAATCACAACATCATTTGCCGCATCAAGAACGAGGTCCTGGCCGTGATAATGCTCAATAATCTGAGGTTTAATATTGGTGCCGCTCATATCGGGGCTGGTATCCATGTGGGAAATAAAACCAATTACTGGAATGTCTTTCGTAGTATTGGCCGGAAGAGTAGCCATAACATATCCATGTTCATCAATTTCAGCATCTTTCAGCCCGAGATCTTTAAGTTCCTGTAAAAGAACTTTTGCCAGATCAAATTGTTTTTGAGTGCTTGGAAATGTTTCTGAATTGTCGTCAGATTGTGTATCTATTTTAACGTATTTTAAAAAACGTTCTAAAACTTTTTCTTTCATATTATAAATTCTATTTGAGTGTTTCTACTATTCATCATCTTCTTTAGCGCGGAACGATTCCCATATGAAATAACCGATTAATCCAGCAAATGCAACAATTGCCAATATTTCAGCTATTGTTTCGCCATTGGTTACGTTTGCCCAGTTAACCAGATTCATTGAGTTTTCATCGCCAGTTATAAATAAAATAACTGCTCCGATTACTCCAAATAAAGCAGCTCCAGCAATAAAACCTGAAGATATCAAAATACCTCGGTTGTTGCGGGCACTGTTGAGCTTTTCGTTCTTTGTGCTTTTGTTGAACCAGTGATTTAATAATCCACCAACCACTAATGGAGTGTTGAGTTGTAAAGGAATAAACATCCCCAATGCAAAAGCCAGCGGAGAAATTTTTAACCAGTTCATTAAAATAGAAATAAAAGCTCCGATGGTAAGCAGCATCCAACTGACTCCGCTTCCCGACATAAGGGGCTCAATAATAGCAGCCATTGCATTGGCTTGTGGCGCTGTCATTGGATTTGGGTGTGCTGGGGTTTGTACAAATCCGAATACCTGATTCAGTACGTAAATAACCAAACCCACGGTTGCCGCAGAAACCAATGTACCTAAAAATTTATAGGATTGCTGTTTGGCCGGTGTTGTTCCCAGCCAGTAACCCACTTTTAAATCGGTAATAAAACCACCTGCCATTGATAAAGCAGTGCAAACTACTCCACCGATAATAAGTGAACTTACCATTCCCTGCCAGCCTTTAAGGCCAACAGATACAAGAATTGCAGATGATAAAATCAGCGTCATTAGAGTCATTCCTGATACCGGATTCGAACCCACAATTGCAATAGCATTTGCCGCAACAGTAGTAAATAAAAAGGAAATAATCAAAATTGTAGCAAGAGCAACCAAAGCCTGCACAAGCGTAATATTAACACCGATTATTAAAAAGATAAACAAAGCAATTAGCGTAAGAAAAATGAGAAGCATAACAAATGACATCTTAAGATCTTTTTGCGTGCGTTCCACTTTAACCTCAGCGCTTGATTTCCCACCCATGCCTACTGCCATTTTAAAGGCACTTCCGATTACGCCTGATGATTTAATAATTCCAATAATGCCTGCCATTGCAATTGCTCCAATGCCAATGGGTCGCACATATAGTTTAAATATCATTTCTGCCGACATGGCTGCAAAAGGATTTGTCCCGCCATTGGCAACCACAATATTCCCTATTTCATTAACAAGTGGAATAAAAACAAACCAGGACAATAAGGAACCCACCGTAATAATCAATGAATAGCGAAGCCCCACTAGATATCCAAAACTAAAAATCAGGGAGCTTACATTAAGTTTAAAAACAATTTTTGCTTTTTCGGCTAATGCCGCGCCGTAAGGGATCACACGGGAAGTGAATTCTTCGCCCCAGAGTTTCAGATACGTAAATGCAAAATCAAAAATACCACCAATCATACCGCTTACGATTAAAAGCTTGGCTTGCGAACCGCCTTTCTCTCCTGTCATCAAAATTTCAGTGGTTGCAGTTGCTTCTGGAAAAGGAAGTTTACCATGCATATCTTTTACAAAGTACTTGCGGAAAGGAATCAGAAACAGGATGCCTAAAAATCCACCAAAAAGTGACGAGAAAAAGATTTGCCAAAAGTCAACCTGAATTTCAGGGTATTTGTTTTGAAGAATGTATAATCCGGGAATGGTAAACACTGCACCAGCTACAATAACACCGGAGCTGGCTCCAATGGACTGGATAATTACATTCTGACCCAATGCGTTTTTTTTGCGGACAGCTGCCGAAGCACCAACAGCAATAATGGAAATGGGAATAGCCGCTTCAAACACCTGACCTATTTTTAATCCTGAATATGCAGCAGCAGCTGAAAAAATTACAGCCATGAGTAAACCCATACCCACTGACCAAGGTGTGATTTCGGGGAAAACACTGCTTGCCGGCATAACCGGTTTGTATTCTTCGCCTGCTTTCAGTTCTCTGTAAGCATTTTCCGGCAGACTCTTTTTTTCTGGAATTTGATCTGACATAGTCGTACGATTAAGTTCGTTAAATTTTTTTCAATATTAAGAAAAATATCTGAGAAATTAACTTACAAAATGTTCTGGATTTCCGAAGAATCATTTTTTACAGAATTAACAAGTTTTGATAAAGCCGTAACTTTCATTTTTTCAGATGAATAAGGATTAAGTATACTTTGTAGAAAAAAAGGATCGGTTGAAAATAACCAGTCTTTTTCTGAACTTTTTTCAAGAATTACAGGCATTCTGTCGTGAACTTTTTTTACCAGTTCATTTGCTGATGTTGTGATAATACTAAAAGTATTTATGGTATTATTTTCTTTGTCATTCCACGACTCCCATATCCCTGCCATGGAGAAAGGTTCCATACTGTTTAAGGAAAAGCAAAAAGGATTTTTTTCTTTATCTCTGGTCCATTCGTAAAATCCATCAGCAGGCACAAGGCAACGCCTATTAATAAAGGCATTTTTAAAACTTGGCTTATCCGTAATTGTTTCTGCTTTTGCATTGATTAATTTGCTGCCTATTGCAGAATCCTTTGCCCAATATGGGATGAGCCCCCACTTTAAATAAGAAAGTTTTTTTGGATTCTCATTCGTAATAACGGCAAGATATTGCGACGGAGCGCAATTGTAACGGGGACGGTAATCACTGGTGTTTTCCAGATCAAATCGCTCTTCAATTATTTTTTTAGTAAATGCAAAGGAAAATCTTCCGCACATGTTTTTTTAGCTAAGGTAATAATTTTTAAAATATTCCACAGACCCGACATGTTTTTAAAACCTCTCGGATCTGTTAGCAGTTCTAATGAAAAATTATTACTTTTGCCCCATGGAAACAGTACTAAGCGGAATCAGATCCACGGGAAATCTGCATCTGGGAAATTATTTTGGCGCATTAAAAAATTTCTTAAAAATGCAGCACGAAAACAAGTGCTATTTTTTTATTGCAGATTATCATTCTTTAACTACACATCCAACTCCGGAAAATTTGCACGGAAATGTAAAGCAGGTTCTTGCGGAATACCTTGCAGTTGGGCTAGATCCGGATGTTGCAACATTATATATTCAAAGCGATATACGCGAAATTCCTGAATTGTATTTATTGCTTTCAATGAATGCCTATGTTGGCGAACTTGAACGCTGCACATCGTTTAAAGATAAGATACGACAGAATCCCAACAACGTAAATGCAGGATTACTTACATATCCGGTGCTTATGGCTGCCGATATACTGATTCACAGATCAAATAAAGTACCTGTGGGTAAAGATCAGGAACAACACCTCGAAATGGCCCGCACTTTTGCAGGCCGCTTTAACAGGATGTATAAAGTTGATTATTTCCCCGAACCTGTTGCCTATAATTTTGGTAAAGAACTGGTGAAGATTCCGGGGCTCGACGGAAGTGGAAAAATGGGAAAATCAGAAGGGCCGAACAATGCTGTTTTTCTGGCTGATGAACCTCAAATGATCCAGAAAAAAGTGATGAAAGCCTTAACTGACGCCGGTCCAACTCAAATGAACCAAGTTAAACCTCCTGAAATTGAAAACCTTTTTACTCTAATGAAAATTGTTTCTGCTGCTGATACTGTAAATCATTTTAACGATCTTTACAATAAATGCGAGATTCGTTATGGTGATCTAAAAAAACAACTTGCTGAAGATATTATTTTGTTTACAACACCTTTCAGAAATAAAATTAATGAGTTGCTTGCCGATAATGAATATTTGAGAAAAGTAGCAAATCAGGGCGCTGAAAAAGCAAGAGAAAGTGCCTCAAAAACACTCAAAGATGTTAGAGAAATTATAGGATTTAAATCATTTTAAGTATTGATTTATGAAACCAATTAAAGGATTAATGCCGTTTGCCACATGGCTGTTGCGGTTTGCACTTGGAATATTTATTTTTATAACTTTCTTTTCTGTTGTAAGAGATTTCGAATACCATTCCACTGCGTTTTATATTGCTGCAGCATACCTGCTTTTTGTTGGCTTGCTTTTTATTGGCGGATTTCTCAGCAAACAAGGCATTACCGTATTTTCTTCCTTGATATTATTTTTGCTTTCGGTTTATGAAATATTTGTAAATTATTCCGGTAAATTTTCACCTCAAATGGCCGTTTTTATTCTTGTGGCTGCCGTTTCTCTTTTCTTTTTAACAGCAGGAAATAAAAACTGAAATGGCCAAACCGATTATTACCGAAATTGTTCCCGAAAAAGCTATTCTTATTGGTTTGATTACTCCTGATCAAAAAGAAGAACGTGCCAAAGAGTATCTCGATGAACTGGCCTTTCTGGTGGATACGGCAGGTGCAATTCCTGTAAAAAGATTTTTGCAGCGCCTGCAACAGCAGGATTCCAGAACATTTGTCGGCTCTGGAAAAATTTTGGAAATCAGCGAGTATATTCATGAAAACGAAATTGATGTCGCTGTTTTTGATGATGAGTTAAGCCCTTCTCAGATAAGGAATATCGAAAATATTTTTGAATGTAAAATTCTTGACCGCAATAGTCTGATACTTTATATTTTTGCAAAAAGAGCCCAGACTTCGTATGCCAAAACTCAAGTGGAGCTTGCACAGTATGAATATTTACTTCCCCGGCTTACACGAATGTGGACACACCTTTCCAAGCAAAAAGGAGGCATTGGTTTGCGTGGTCCTGGTGAAAAAGAAATTGAAACCGACCGCCGTATTGTCCGTGATAAGATTGCGCTTTTGAAAGAAAAACTGAAACTTATCGACAAGCAGAAAATTACCCAACGCAGTAACAGAGAGGCTTTTGTTCGTATTGCTCTTATTGGTTATACCAATGTAGGCAAATCTACATTAATGAATCTTATTGCAAAGTCGGATGTGTTTGCTGAAAATAAACTCTTTGCAACCCTTGACACCACTGTTAGAAAAGTGGTAATAGGAAATCTTCCTTTTTTGTTTGCCGATACGGTAGGATTTATCCGAAAGCTGCCCCATGGCTTGGTAGAATCATTTAAATCAACTCTTGACGAGGTGAGGGAAGCGGATATTTTATTGCATATTGTTGATATTTCGCACCCGAATTTTGAAGAACAGATTGCAGTAGTTCATCAGACGCTAAAAGAAATAAATGCTTCCGATAAGCCTATTATTATTGTATTTAATAAAATTGATGCATTTTCGTATGTCGAAAAGGACGCTGACGACCTTACTCCAACTGATAAATCAAACCGCTCACTGGAAGAACTGAAACAAACATGGATGGCTTCGGAAAATTCTCCTTGTATTTTTATTTCTGCAAAACAAAAAGAAAATATTGAAGAGTTTAAGCAAATACTTTATGAGCGCGTAAAAGAGATACAGATTAAAAGGTATCCTTATGAAAATTTATTATTCTAACCTCAAAAAACCGATTTCAAAGTTAAATTTTGCTATTTATGGGAACAATTTCAATTAAAGGAATGGAGTTTTATGCCTACCATGGCTGTTTTTCAGAAGAACAGATTATAGGAAATCATTTTAGCATTGATCTTGAAATGAAAGTAAATGTTGAAAATGCAGAGCAAACGGATAATCTGACGGAAACTGTGAATTATCAAGCAGTTTATGCATTAGTTAAAATTGAAATGGAAAAAAAATCAAAACTCTTAGAGCACGTTGCTCATCGAATTGTTACTTCTGTAATGCTGGCCTTTTCCGAAATTCAGGAAATTAGTATCACTGTTTCCAAATTGAATCCACCTTTGGGAGGGAAAGTTGACAGGGTGTGCTATTCTTTTTCAGTGTTAAAATAATTCTGAAATTGTTTCTGCATTATTGAATTGATACAAGTTTTGTATGTTTTATTGGGTTGGAATGAACTATTTACTTTTTTCAATTTGCATTTTTTTATCAAATATTTCCTTAATTTGCAGTAATTAATATTCTAATGTCCCAACTTTCAGTTGTAATAATTACGTTTAACGAAGAGCGCAATATTGCCCGATGCATCGATTCCATTAGAGAAGTTGCAGATGACATTGTGGTGGTTGACTCATTCTCAACGGACAAAACACAGAAACTTTGTGAGGAACGTAATGTTCGCTTTATTCATCATAAGTTTGATGGACATATTGAACAAAAAAACTGGGCGCTGAGCCTAGCCAAATACCCTTTTGTTTTGTCACTTGATGCTGATGAAGCTCCTGACGAAGAATTAATAAAATCAATTAGAGAAGTAAAAGAAAACCAAACTGCTGATGGATACACCATGAATCGCCTTACCAATTACTGCGGAAAGTGGATCAAACATTGTGGTTGGTATCCTGATAAAAAATTACGATTGTTCAATTCGGCCAAAGGAAAATGGGGCGGTGTAAATCCTCACGATATATGTCAGATGCAGCAGCATTCATTTATAATTCATTTAAAAGGAACTCTTTTGCATTATTCTTATTATTCAATTTCGGAACACATTGTTCAGGCCAATAAGTTTTCTGATATTTCAGCAAAAGGATTGTTTGACAGAGGAAATAAATCATCTTTGTTTAAAATTTATTTCAGTCCGAAATTTAAATTTTTGCGCGATTTCGTTCTAAAACTCGGATTTTTAGATGGATATTATGGTTATGTGATCTGTAAGATTTCTGCACACGCTGCATTTTTGAAATACGCTAAACTAAAGCAGTTAAGAAGGAAAAATTAATCCGTTAAAAATTTTTTGAGGAATTCAATTTTTTTACTGCAATTAATTTGTCGAAGGTAGTGCCTTGTTCCTGATTGTAAACGTAAATAGTATAATCGTTTTCTGTATCGTAATGACTTCCTTCTACAACAGTTTCGTCGCCTGTTGATTTTGTGTTTTCAAGAAAAACATACTGATAATTATAATATCCCTGTTTCAAAAACAAAACGCCTTCATAAGCACTGGTTTTGTAATTGTATTTCAGAACAGTTTCTTTTTTGAACTGCCAGTCGGTAATGGCTCCAAAAATATACAAATTTCCATCGGTAACAGGCATAGGATATGGTAAAGTGAAGTGGACAAAAACATATTCGCCTTCTAGGTCAGGATTTTTCACCGACTCTGTTGCTTTGATGTATTTTTTCCCATTGATATCAGTGGAAGAAGCGTAAGTGGTAAAGGAACGGCGAACATCAGGCATAAGATAAATCTGGTAACCGCCCGAATCAATAACAATACTTTTAATGCGCTCCGAATTATATTTTACACTAACAGCATCAAATCTACGAAATTCATTGCCTCCTGAAAAAACATTCTCATCATCATAATCGTAATCAAGAACATTATTTTTTACATACTTTGGTTTAAGCGAACTTATGGAGTTGTCTGTACGGTCGTTCTGTGTTACAACTACTTTTATATCACTGTAAGGACTTGAAATACTATAATTGGGATAAGCAATTTCAAAATCCACTTCCTGCTTGTAATCCTGATCTTCGATTTTTGTTGCTCGTTTAACTTTTCCGGTTATGCCGACTTTTTGTTCAAAAACCATGAACCGCCTTGTCAATACTATGTTTTCGGGAGTGTCTTCGTCAATAAAAACTTTAAGCAGATAATTTCCCGACTTAATAATTTTTAAATTCTCTGTGGGAAAAGAAAGAGAGTAATGCGTGTATTTTACAAGCGTATTAAAAGAACTTCCATAATCACTTATATAATCATCAGTAAAGCCATCAATATATTCATTTTGGATCATATCCGAAGGTTTCCACGACGCATCACAATGAATAACGGTATATTTATATGTTTTTAAATTGTTACTCAAATCGTCGAACGACAAAAACAATTTTTCTTCTGAACCTAGCTCTATCAGAGGGGAAGAAAGAGGCCAACCCTCTTTATATAACAAAACAGTATTGATATTCTTTTTATAGGTATAATCCTCATAGCGTAAATAATTATTTACAAAATAATCGTCTGTAACAGTATCTTCGACTACTGATTTTTTTTTAACTTTTTTATTGTCTTGCGCATTGATTGTATTGGTGTTAAATACAAAAACAAAAAATAAAGTTATAATCGGAAAAAGAATAAAATATTTTAAAGAAAAGGTAAGTTTCATTTGATTTATTTTGCGATCCATGGAATTTCAGTTGCATTATTCTCCAGCCCTTCAAAGCGGGCAAGTACGAAAAAATAATCCGACAGGCGATTTAGATATTTTATAATGATATCATCAAAAGGATATTTTGTTAGAAGTTCAATAGTGATCCGCTCAGCCCTACGGCAAATACAGCGAGCAATATGACACAATGAAACAATGTAATGTCCGCAAGGAAGAAGAAAATATTTCAGTTCGGGAAGATGCTCATTCATGTCATCAATTTCTTGCTCTAGCAATTCGATATCAGCAGCAACAATTTTAGGAATACGCGTAAGTACTTCTTTATTTTCGGAAGCAAGAATAGATTCAGCAACAAAAAGCCGTTCCTGAACGATAAGCAGTACTTCTTTTGTTCTTTTGTTTGCGGTGAGGCTATGAATCAGCCCGACATACGAATTAAGTTCATCAACAGTTCCGTATGCTTCAACGCGGGGATGGTTTTTCGAAACACGAGTTCCTCCTAACAGGGAAGTTTCGCCTTTGTCTCCTTTTTTTGTATAAATTTTATTCTCATCCATGTGTTTCTTCTGCTGTTATTTTTGCAAAATCTCTACGTGTGTTAAGGTTGATCTCATCTGATTCCACAAGTCCGTCCTTCAGGCGAATGATGCGATGGGCATATCTTGCTATGTCTTCTTCGTGAGTAACAATAATAATGGTATTTCCCATGCGGTGAATTTCATCAAACAGCGACATTATTTCCAGTGAAATCTTTGAATCAAGATTTCCTGTTGGCTCATCAGCTAAAATAATTGAGGGATTGTTTACCAGCGCTCTTGCAATGGCAACACGCTGCCGCTGACCACCAGAGAGTTCGTTCGGTTTGTGTTTGATGCGGTCGCCCAGTCCTACATTGTTTAAAACCTGTTCGGCGCGTTCAAGCCGTTTCGCACTTCCTACACCAGCATAAATAAGTGGAAGAGCCACATTATCAAGAGCTGTAGAGCGAGGGAGTAAGTTAAATGTTTGAAATACAAATCCGATTTCTTTGTTGCGGATTTCGGCGAGTTCATTGTCACTTAGTTTGCTAACATCGTTATCATTGAGAACATATTCACCGCTTGATGGCGTATCAAGGCATCCAAGAATATTCATGAGCGTTGATTTTCCGGAACCCGACGGTCCCATGAGTGCAACATATTCGTTTTTGAAAATACTGAGAGTAATGGAACGCAAAGCTTTTACCTCTTCTGTTCCAACTTTATATGTTCTTTTGATATCCTTTAAACGGATAATTTCTTTAGCAGCGGATTCCATTGGGAAGTTTTATAAAAACAAAGGTATTAATATTTTATAATAAAATGTTGCTTTGAAAGTTCTTTCCTGAAAATTACAATTCCGATCTGATACATATCGATGCTCGTAGTAACGGAAGAATGAGCGATAATATTGTTCCAAGCTTCCGTCATTCCATGGCTCCAGTGGATATCATCAAAAATAAAGATTGTGGCGTTTTTAATGTAGGGTAAACATTGCTCAAAATAGCGAAGCGTGGCTTCTTTGCTGTGGTTCCCATCAAAAAATATGAGCTCAGGATTCGAACATTCTGCCAATACTTTTTCAAGGATATTATCAAAATTACCAGTGAATTGTTTTATGTTTTCAATACGCGCATTTTTTGCATTTTCCATTGCTATTTCAGCAATTGCCGGGCAACCTTCAATAGTGAAAACAGAAGCATCCGGATTTGCGTTGGCAAGATACATGGTGCTAATTCCTAACGAAGAACCTAATTCTATAATGCTTTTGGGTTTATAATGATTAACTATGTTGAACAGTAATCTTGCATATTTTCTGCTTTTTGCAGAATTTTTCGCAATTTTTGAGACAGCAAGCTGAATTGTCTTTCCCCTTGTTTTTCCTGCACCTAAATCAATATATTCAATTTTTCTTGCATCCCGAAGCAGTTGATGGCGTAAACCCTCTATTGATTCGGTAACTCCTTTATACGACTTGCTTTTTAGAACTTTTGTTACAAAATCATATACAAAAGGCGGATGAATGGTATATTTCGTTTTTGCTTTAATCAAGTATAAAAGATAGTTACGCAAATGTGTGAAAAATTCCATATTGCTAAAATAGAAATTTATTTTTATTTTTTGTTTAAAATCAATACTTTTGTATCAATATGTACGAAAATACATAACCAATTAATAATTTCAAATTGAACAAAAAGAAAAACAGTTTACCTGTCACCATTCATTATAAAATCTGGTTTGAGTCGGCCAATGGCGAAGGTATTATGGGCGATGGAAAGTGGCTTCTTCTTGAAACTATCGATAAAAGAGGCTCTTTAAGTGCTGCTGCTCTTGAATTGGGAATAAGCTACCGTAAGGCATGGGGAGATATTAAAAAAGCCGAACTTCTACTTGGTTCCGAACTTTTGGTGAAACAGCGTGGTGGAAGTCTTGGTGGTACATCCACGCTAACTGACTATGCCCGGAAGTGGCTTGCTTTTTACAAGGAATTTCATAGGAAAATGGATGATATATTTTTAAAAGAAGTTGAAATATTTATGATCAAAGGCATAGAAGGAAAATGAAAACACGCTGGCTGATAGGAGTGGATGATACTGATAACCTTGAAAGTAGAGGCACTGGCCATTTGGCGCGACAGCTTGGATTTGCTTTGGATAATGCTGGAATTGCCCGACTGAAAGGGATTACACGTCATCAATTGTTGGTGCATAAAGATATTCCTTATACATCGCACAACAGCTCAGCCTGCCTTGAGGTGTATGCACACGAAAATAGTTTTGATCAGATACAAAATCTCTGTGCAGAATTTCTGGTGAACAATGCTGCAGAAGGCTCGGATGCCGGATTGTGTATAACAAAATGGGATAATGTTTCTCCTGAAATTGTTGAATGGGGGAATAATGCAAAAAAACAAGTTTTGTTTTTTAAGGATGCTCCTGTGTTGGCCATGAAATACGGCATTTATCTCGAAGGTTTTACTGGTACGCGTGGTGGCATCATTGGATCGCTCGCTGCTGTTGGGCTTCGTTGTGCTGGTAACGATGGCCGCTTTTTGTGGATGAAAAATTTACGCGAAACCAAAGGGGTGTTTCAGGCAAAAGAATTATTTTCGCTGATTGAAATGGATGAAATTTGCGATACGCTTGGGAACAGCATTCATCCTGAAGAAATGATTTATACAGGTGAATGGTTAAGACCCGTTATGAAAAATAAAAAAATTATTGTGTTTGTTGATAAATCAGAAAACCCGAAAGAATATGAATGGCAATTTGTCTCAAAAGATTATATCAAAAGTATTTCCTGTTAGTATTGCATCCGACACGTTAGAAATTTTTCTATTGTCGGCAATCGGAGCACTGGGAGTGTTGATGCATGCATACCTTCGCTTCCCAATAAACATTCCTGGACACATGGGATTGGTTTACATGGCTATCCTCTTTTCGGGCCGGTTGATATCCAAAAAGCCTTATGCCTCAAGCCTTTCAAGCATTGGTGCTGCTTTCATGCTGCTGTTTCCTCTTGGATTTCACGATCCGTTTTTGCCGGTAATTTATTTTGTACCGGGCTTGGTTGTTGATTTAGCGTATAAATATTCGGGTAAAATGTTTGTGAAAGTTTTATTCGCAGGAATCGCTTACGCAATGATTCCCTTGGTGCGACTACTAATCAGCACAACTACAGGAGTTGTTTATGGCTCTTTTGTAAAACATGGATTTGTCATTCCTGTAATCTCACATTTCGCTTTTGCTTTGGCAGGTGCGGCTTTAGCTCTTTCAGCTGTAATTTTTTTCCGAAAAGTTAGAAAATAAAAAGATTTTTTTTACATGAAAATCCATAATAAAACGGCGATATGTATCAAAATACATAACCAAAGACTGCAAAATGTCGTTATGCTGTTTTTAGCGATTTTTGTACTTTTCACCACTTCATGCAAGAACAATGATGATGACCTTATTGGCCCGAAAATTATTTTTAAAAAAGGATCACAATATATTTCAGGAGATACTTCTATTATCATTGGAAAATCATTCAGAACAGGAATAGAAGTTAGTTCAGGCGACGCAAATATTACTAATTTAATTATCCGCCTGAATGACGGAACTGAAAAGACTTTCCTTGATACAGGAATGAATGTTTCCTCTTTTTCACTTGATAAAATGCTTCCAAAAACCGCTAATTTACATGATGTTTGGACGTTTATCGTACGTGATAAAAACGGAAAATCTGCTTCCATTTCCTTTACAGTTTTTGCTGATAGCAACTCCATTTATCAACCAGTAATTTATTATACTTCTGTAATCCTTGGTGCGCAGAATAATCAGGATACGGGCAGTTTTTTTGATGTTGATTATAATACACGTTACAACCTTATGGAAGCTTATGCAATTCAGGATTCTATTGAAATGTTGTATTACTACGACGCAATTGCTTCTGATGCCAATACCATCGCATCGCCAAATGCAAATCTTGATGCTTCTGTATTCCCCGGAATATATGGGCTTTCGAACTGGACTGTAAAAAATGAAATTCGGTATTTTAAGCTTGCAATTTCCCATACCGACTTTATAAACATCAGCAACGACAGTCTTTTAATTGCCAGTTATGATGAACCGAATGCAAAAAGAAAAGCTAAAAATTTAATTTCGGGAAACATTTATTCTTTTAAAACCCCTAAAGGAAAGTACGGTATATTTAGGGTGATCAAGGTATATGGAACTTCCGGCGGATCAGTGGAAATAGAGATTAAAATACAGAAGTGAAAAAATATTTCAAATTTGGTTTCTTTTTTTTAATTCTGATGATTTCAGAATTTGTCAGTGCTCAGAACGCCTCAGTTTCTGGGAACGTATATGACAAATACACTTCAAAACCTCTTAATGGCGCCGTTGTTAAACTATCAACACTTAAAACTTCTGTATTGACGGATGCTGAAGGAAAATTTGAATTTAGAAATATACCAGATGGGAATTATCAAATAAAAATATCGTACATCGGCTACAAGGATACTGCTGTAAGTATTGATATTAAAGGTCAGCAGCATCTTGAAGTTGCTGTTTATTTAAGTTCTGGGTCTGTGGAAATGGCTGGCATTATTATTACCGCAACAAGAACACCAAAAAACGTAAAGGATATTCCTGCAACTACTGGTATTGTTACACAAGAAGAATTAAGCCTGATTCCATTTATAAATACCGACGAATTTTTAAATATTATTTCCGGAATTTCTGCCGAAAGGCATTACGGAATTTTTTACAAAGCGGGCGATATCGTAATGCGCGGACTGAACAGGAATGTTTATTCTTTGTTTCTGATTGATGGAATTCCAACAAATATCGTTGATGGCGGATCTTCTTCATGGAACCGCATTATTCCTGATGATGTTAAAAAAATTGAAGTTATAAAAGGTCCGGGCTCTATGCTATACGGAACCAACGCATTGAGTGGTGTGGTAAACGTAATTACAAAGCGTCCTTCAAAACCTTTTAAAGCATTGATGAATGGCTTTTTTGGAACATATAAAACAATGGGAGCAACTTCCAGAATCAGCTTCAATAATGTAAAAAACAACAAGGGTTTGTTTGGTGGCATTGATTTCTTTTATAGAAAAAGCGATGGTTACGTGATGATGATTGATTCACTTCGTGACAGTACAGACATTGCAACCGATCTTCTGCAATACACGGGTGTTGCACGATTAGGCTATAAATTAAATAAAAATCATTTATTCGATTTTCAGTATAAATATTCATGGGATTACAGAGGTCTTGGTACCAGAATCTTCGATGATATTGGAAATGTTGATCAGTACAACGATAACACGCTACAACTTACATATAACGGGCTATTTGGGAAATTCACAATAAATGGCTCAGCTTTTTATAACATGGAATTGTACGACAATCAAAAGGAAAGCCGCAAGCAGAATGGAATGTACACATTATTTAACTCTGAAACATTTTCGCAATGCAAGGGCATCTGGATTAGTGCAACACGACGTATTTCTGCTTTACAGGAAATTACTTTCGGGTTCGACAGCAAATTGTCAGGCACCGAAAGTTCGGATATTTACCGTACATCTACGGATACAGTGGATAATGCTGGAAACCTTGATTTTGCAGGATTGTTTTTACAGGATGATATTAATTTGTGCAAAAACAAGCTGAAACTCATCGCTGGCTTGCGTTTCGACTATGTGAGGTTTTCGAATGGAAAACTTGAAATAGCAGAACCTTCGGCTACCACATCTTTCATGGTGCCTTATCTGAAAAAATACAACGACAAATCGTGGAATGCATTAAGCCCAAAACTTGGAATACGTTATAATATTAAACAATCTGTTTCAGTATATATTTCTGCCTCTAAAGGTTTCAGGGCAGCATCAATCATTGATCTGAGTCGCTCAGGCGATGTGACTAAGGGATTTAAAATTGCAAATCCAGACCTGAAACCTGAATACATTAGCAATCTAGAAGCCGGACTAAACCTTGAATTCTTCAAAAAAATGTCTCTCGATATTGTTACGTATTATTCCAAAGGAAAGGATTTTCAGTATTTCATAGGCACTGGAGATTCTATGTACACTACGAAAACAAAAAAACAACCAATCATTATTCGTAAAAATATCAGTAAAGTAAACATTGCTGGATTGGAAGTTACAGCAAATTTTACATACTCAGAAAACCTTAAGTTTATTGCAAACTATACATTCAATTCTTCTAAAATCGCAGCTTTCGATACATTAGGTTATTTTGCAAATGACCTTACCGGAAAATTTCTTATTGATGTGCCCGTAAATCAAGCCTTTGCTGCAGTTCTCTATAAGTACAAAAAGCTTAGCACAAGTCTTATTTGTAAGATACGTGGCTCTACTTGGGCTGACGATAACAATACAATTAAAAACGAGGGAATTACATTCTTTAATATGAAGGCGGCTTATCGCTACAAAGAAAACTTAGAATTTAATGCAACTGTCGAAAATATTTTTAATGTAAATCACCCCGACAGCAAGGGTTTGCTTATGCCGGGACGATTCGTAACTTTTACCGTTTCTGTTGAGCTTTAAAAGTATTTTTATAAGTTATGAGGAAAATTATTTCTAATTTGCAATTAGAAATAATTTTAAATTTTATTATAATTTTTTTATGCCGCCTCAATTCGAGTTTTTCTATCGTCGCTCTTCGGTCCCCGCATAAATTTTTATAATTGATTAATTTTTAGAAGCGCACTCGAAGTTACGATAGAAATAGTAGCGAGAATAGGGGCACAATAATTTTATGTTTTAAAATTTAAACAACCCCTTACATCCTTTTTTTATACTTTTATAGTTCATTAAAATAATAATTATGTCAATTTATTTGAAAAATGCCTGTTTTATTGATGCTGTGGATTTAAGCCAGAAAACAGGAAACATAAAAGTTACTGAAGGAATCAATGGAAAATATGAATTTATTGAAACAATTCCTACTTTAAACGCAGGCGATGAAAGCATTGACTGCAGTGGAAAATTTGTTACCCATGCTTTTGCATGCGGCCACCATCATGTGTATTCTGCACTGGCGCGAGGTATGGGAGCTCCCAAAAAAAATCCTGAAAATTTTTATGAAGTATTGCAATACGTTTGGTGGACATTGGACAAATGCCTAGATGAAGATTCGATAAGAGCAAGCGCTTATGCTACAGCCATCGCTTGTGCAAAAAACGGAGTTTCTTTTGTAATTGATCATCATGCTTCGCCGTTTGCTGTTGAAAACTCACTTGATATAATTGCAGAATCCTTTGATAAAGTTGGTGTTTCACATTTGCTGTGTTACGAAATAACGGATCGTGACGGGTTGGATATTGCACAAAAAGGACTTGAAGAAACCGAGCGATATATGAAGAAAAGGCAGGCTCTTGTTGGTCTTCATGCTTCATTTACTGTTTCCGATGAAACCTTGAAAAGCGCGGTAAGTCTCGCAAGGCAGTATAATTCAGGAATTCATGTGCATGTGGCCGAAGACAAATACGATCAGAAACATTGCAATGAAACCTACGAAATGAGCGTTGTGGAGCGATTTCATAAACTGGGCGCACTCGATTTTTCAAAAACAATTCTTGGCCACTGCCTGCATATCAGCGAACATGAGCGCTCATTGATACATGATTCAAAAGCTTGGGTGGTTCAAAACATGGAAAGCAACCAGAACAATAAAGTAGGATTTTTTAATTCGGAAGGACTTGGAAACCGCATCATGCTTGGAACAGATGGAATGCACAGCAACATGCTGCAAAGTGTAAAAGCTGCTTTTTTCTGTGGACAGAATTTTGACAACATCGGCTACGACTCGGCATACAAGCGTTTCAGAAATGTACATGATTATTTGGCACAAAATAATTTTGAAGGCGACAACCCAAACAACTTGGTAATTCTGGATTACGACACACCAACACCATTAACACAAGATAATTTTTACGGACATTTTCTTTTCGGATTCGACGCACGTCAGGTACTACACGTGATTTCGGATGGAAAACTAATTGTAAAAGACAGAAATGTTACAACTGTGAACGAGCCTGAAATTCTTGATTATTGCAAAACTGAAGCAAAAAAATTGTGGGAAAGAATGAAGAAAATATAGTCATAGCTT
>JBBQSF010000032.1:0-24478 GCA_038214085.1 Bacteroidales bacterium
GGTTCAGCTTTTGTATTGGGGGTGGTTGGCTTTTCAAGTCAGATTCCTACATTTTTGTTTGCTGCATTTGCTGGTGTATTAATAGATCGATGGAACCGTTATTATATTTTAATAGCAACTCAGATTCTGGCATTGGCACAGGCATTATTAATGGTGCTGGTTTATTATAACGGAGATATTCAGGTATGGCAAATTGTTTTGTTGAGTGCATTTTTAGGCTGTATCAATGCTTTTGAAAACCCTTCACGCCAATCGTTTTTAATTGAAATGGTGGAGAAGAAAAAGGATATCGGAAATGCAATTGCATTAAATTCTTCTATGGTGAACGGCGCAAGGTTGCTGGGTCCTTCAATTGCCGGAATTCTTATTGCTGTTTCAGACGAAGGAATTTGTTTTATTGTGAATGGAGTCAGTTTTATTTTTGTTATTATTTCTCTTTTTTTAATGAAAGTTTCTCCCCGAAAAAAGAACATCAATCCTCGCCCAATTTTTAAAGAACTGAAGGAAGGTTTTGTTTATGCTTTTGGTTTTAAACCAATAAAAAACATACTTTTTCTATTGGCATTAACAAGTCTGATGGGGTCGCCATATTCCGTACTTATGCCTGCTTTTACCAAAGAAATATTGCATGGCGGGGCGCATACATTCGGTTTTATAATGGGCGCGGCAGGATTTGGAGCAATAATTGGCGCTCTGTTTTTGGCCTCCCGGAAAAATATCCTTGGGCTTTGCCGGCTCATACCAGTTGCAGTAGGTGTTTTTGGAATTGGTCTTATTTCATTTTCCTTATCACGCGTATTCGCCCTTTCGATGGTGATGATGGTTTTTGTTGGATTTGGAATGATGATACAGATTGCTTCAAGCAATTCTATTTTGCAAACCGTTGTTGATGATGATAAACGAGGTCGTGTTATGAGTTTCTTTGCAATGGCATTTATTGGAACAGCTCCTATTGGCAGTTTTTTAGCCGGAAGCCTGGCCGAATTGATTGGCGTTCCCAAAACAATGTTAATTGGCGGAGTTGCTTGTTTGGTGGGCGCAATTGTATTCAAATACAAATTGCCAGAGTTCGCAAAACTTATTTCTCCTATTTATATTAAATTGGGAATAATGCCAGAAGAAATCAGTAAGAAGGAATGTTGATTCAGAACTTTTTTATTTTGATTTCTTATCCTTTTTTATTTCAAAAGAACACCTAAATATCACGTAACACTTATTTTAATAAATAATATTGCAACTTGTATAAAACATTATTCTAAAATTTGTGTTCAATTTGCCAATAATCACAATAACATTTTTTACTTTTGTGAATCAATTAACAGTAATCCTTTAAATAATATTTTTAATCATTGATCATGAAAAATACAGCTTTTATCAAGATGCACGAAGCAATGGGTGCAAAAATAGTTCCTTTTGCTGGTTACAATATGCCCGTTCAGTACGAAGGCGTTATTGCCGAACACGACACCGTTCGCTGTGGCGTTGGCGTTTTTGATGTTTCCCATATGGGCGAAGTTTGGGTTAAAGGACCTAAAGCACTTGATTTTATTCAGTATATTACTTCTAACGATGCTTCGAAACTTTTCGATGGAAAAGTGCAGTATTCATGTTTTCCTAATGGAAAAGGCGGTATTGTTGATGATCTGTTGGTTTATAAGTTCAATGACGAAACTTATTTGTTGGTAATTAATGCCGCAAATATTGATAAAGATTGGGCATGGATATGTGAACAGGCAAAGAAATTTGATTTTACTGTTGGCAAAGAAATTTACAATGCTTCCGATGAAATTTCGCAATTGGCCATTCAGGGACCGCTTGCACTTAAAGCCATGCAAAAGCTTACCGATACCACTGTTACTGATATGGAATATTACACTTTTAAAAAGCTGACTTTTGCCGGAGTTAAAGATGTAATATTTTCAACAACAGGTTATACAGGTTCAGGTGGATGCGAAATTTATTTTGCACATAAAGATGCTGATGTTATATGGAATGCAGTGTTTGAAGCAGGAAAAGAATTTGGTATCAAACCAATAGGTCTTGCAGCCCGTGATACATTACGCCTCGAAATGGGATTCTGTTTGTATGGCAACGATATTGATGATACCACTTCACCTATTGAAGCCGGACTTGGTTGGATTACCAAATTTACCGACAGTAAAAACTTTATTGATAAAGAATTATTCCTTAAACAAAAAAACGAAGGCGTATCACGCAAACTTGTCGGATTTGAAATGATCGACAAAGGTATTCCACGTCACGAACATATTATCGTGGATGCTGCTGGCAATAAAATTGGTGTTGTTACTTCTGGAACCATGGGACCATCTATTAAAAAAGCTGTCGGAATGGGTTATGTAGCAACTGCTTTTGCTAAAGAAGGAACAGAAATATTTATCAGCATCCGCGACAAATCATTAAAAGCCAAAGTAGTAAAGTTTCCTTTTTATAAAGGATAAAGAACATTTCAATTTTTGAGAAAATGAATAAAACTCAAAACAACCGGAGTATAGAGATTTGCTTTACTCCGGTTTTGTTTAAATACAAGCTGATTCAGGAAAACTACATTGTGGTTATTGTAGATATCCTTCGTGCAACAACAGCAATTTGTACTGCATTTAACAATGGAGCAAAAGAAATTATTCCTGTTGCAAAAATTGAAGAAACAAAACACTACCGTCCACTTGGATACATGGTAGCCGGAGAGCGCGATGGTATTGTGATTGAAGGCGCAGATTTCGGAAATTCTCCTTTCAATTTTACTAAAGAAAATGTCAATGGAAAAAAGCTTGTAATTACTACTACCAATGGAACACAGACCATTGAAATCGCAAAAGAATCTGAAAATGTTGTTCTTGGTGCTTTTTCAAATATTTCCGCTCTAGAGCATTGGCTAAAACAACAGGACAAAAATGTGGTGATTTTATGTTCAGGCTGGAAAAATAAATTTAATATTGAAGATTCTACTTTTGCTGGTGCTCTTGCCGAAAGGCTTATCAATAGTGGAAAATTTGTTTCAAATTGTGATTCGGTTGCTGCTGCAAGAGATATTTGGAAATTAGCGAAAAATGATATACTTTTATACATGGAAAAAGCATCGCACCGGCACCGCTTGAAAAAACTTGGCCTCGATGATGTTTTGGACTATTGCTTTACAGAAGATACAGCGCCTGTAGTTCCTTTTCTTAAAGGTAATAAATTGGTAAATGTTTTACGCTAAATTAAAAGTATGTTAAAAAAAACATGGTTCAAAGCATTATTAATTCTTCCGTTGCTGATTGCAATAGCTTGGATTTTTAATTCACCTCCTTCGATAACATGGGGGTTTTATGGTCATAAAAAGATCAATAGAATGGCCGTTTTTACTTTGCCGCCGCAAATGATAGGCTTTTACAAGAAGCACATCGAATATATCACCGAACATGGCTGCGATCCTGATAAGCGCAGTTTTGCTGATGAAAAAGAAGCTGTAAGGCATTATATAGATATCGATCATTACGGTGTAAATTGCTTTGATAGCGTACCAAGGAAATGGAAAGATGCAGTAAAAAAGTATTCTGAAGATACATTAAATTCTTATGGGATAAATCCATGGTGGGCCGAAAAAATGTATTATCGTTTGGTTCAGGCATTCAAAGATAAAGATGTTGACAGAATATTATTTGTGTCAGCAAATTTCGGACATTATATTGCCGATGGGAATACTCCATTACATACCACTGAATTTTATGATGGCAAAACTTCAATTCAAAAAGGAATTCACGCTTTTTGGGAATCACGTATTCCTGAGCTTTTTGGCGATGATTATAATTTTTTTGTAGGACAAGCAGAATATATTGAAAAACCCCTCGATAAAATATGGGAATATGTAAAACAGAGCCATCAGGCAATTGACACCATTTTTATGATTGAGGAAAAAATGAGAAATGAATTCCCCGGAGATAAAAAATATACTTTTGAAACTAGGGGTGCTGCTACCGTTAAAGTTATTTCAAAAGAATATGCAGCAATGTACAGTTCACTAGTAAATGGCATGGTAGAACGACAGATGCGCAGGGCCGTTAAAATGGTGGGCAGTTTTTGGTATACTGCATGGGTGAATGCCGGACAGCCAGATCTGAGCCTTCTAGAAGATAAGGATATTTCTGATTCCATGAAAAAAGAGCAAGATGCTACCGACAAAATGTGGAAAACGGGAACACCCAAAGGTCGACCAAATCCCGATTAATTCTTTTCCAACTATGCTGGAATTTCTAATTTTCGACTGGGGTAATACCTTGATGCGAGATTTTACTCAGTATGAAGGAGCAATGGCTTTTTGGCCCCAAATAGAAGTTATATCAGGTGTTACAAATACATTAAGAAATCTTCAAAAACATTATACTCTTTGTGTTGCTACAAATGCAGGCATTTCTGACACTGCACTTATGCGAAAAGCACTTGAAAGGGGAGGTATTGAGTCATATTTTTCATTTTATTATTCCTCAAAGGATCTTGGATATTCAAAACCAGACATTCATTTTTTTGAAGAGATTTTAAAAAAATCAGGATTTGTTTCTGATAAAGCAGTTATGATTGGCAATGATTATTCTAAAGATATTATTGGTGCGAAACAAGTCGGTTTGAAAACCATTTTGTTCAATGAATTAAAAACACCCGGTAATTATAAATATGCAGATATTGTTATTTCTTGTTTTGAAGAAACCATTTCTGCAATAGACGAATTGAATAAGAAATGAAAAAGCAGAAAATACTAACCCGAACAATTGTACTTGTTTCGTTTGTAAGTCTGTTTACAGATATTGCAAGCGAAATGCTTTATCCTGTTATGCCTGTTTACCTTAGATCAATTGGGTTTTCAGTATTGCTGATAGGCGTTCTCGAAGGACTTGCTGAATTTACTGCCGGCTTCAGTAAAGGCTACTTTGGTAATCTTTCCGATAAAAAACAATCTCGTTTGCCATTTGTGCAATGGGGCTATTTTTTAAGTGCAATTTCGAAACCTTTAATGGCAATTTTTATTTTTCCAGTCTGGATCTTTTTTGCGCGAACCCTGGACCGCTTGGGTAAAGGGATACGTACAAGTGCCAGAGATGCTTTGCTGAGCGACGAAACTACAAAAGAACACAAAGCTAAAGTTTTTGGTTTTCACCGGGCTCTTGATACTGTGGGTGCAGCTATCGGACCCGTTGTGGCTCTCGTATTTCTGTATTATTATCCCGAAGATTATTTTTGGCTTTTTTTTATAGCTTTTCTACCTGGATTATTTGCCATAGCTTTAACATTTTTTATCAAAGAAAAAAAGGCTTCCGCTAAAGAAAATAAGCCAAGAGTTACTTTCTTTTCCTTTTTAAAGTATTGGAAGAGATCGCCTGCATTATATAAACGACTGGTTTTTGGATTATTGTTTTTCACATTACTTAACAGCTCGGATGTATTTCTGCTTTTAAATCTAAAAGAACATGGATTTAGCGACAGCGAAATGATCGGGTTTTATATTTTTTACAATTTGATTTATGCGCTTATCTCTTATCCGGTCGGAGTTTTGGCCGACCGACTCGGAATGAAAAAAATTCTTGTTTCAGGTTTTGCGGTATTTGCTGTTGTATATATTATCATGGGTGTTACAAGCACGTTATGGATGTTTGTGTTGCTATTCTTTCTTTATGCGTTTTATGCAGCATCTACAGAAAGCATTGCAAAAGCATGGATATCCAATATCTCTGATAAAGCCGAAACAGCCACAGCAATTGGGTTCTATAATAGCTTCTCAAGTATTTGCACAATGCTGGCAAGTGGTTTTGCTGGATTTATTTGGGTTGTATACGGACCAAAAGTTACTTTTTTGATTTCCGGAATTGGTGTGGCCTTTGTAGTGGTTTATCTGATTTTGTTTGTATCAGAATCAAGAACAAAAATCAATGCATGATCATCAATTTGCTTGTATTGACAGATGTTCCTGTTATTACCGAAACAAAATAACTTCCAGCAGAAAGATCTGAAACATCTATTTTTACAAGCTTTCCCTGAAATTCAGAAATAGAAGTTTCTTTTACTAGTTTTCCAAACGCATCATAAATACTCACATTACCATTGTAATTGGAATAGTTCCTCAAAGCCACATAAAGATCATTGTTCGCCGGATTCGGGAATACCATCACTTTTTCAGTTGTAGTTTCTGAAACACCAACACTGTTTGCAATCCAGAACTTATGTGGATCCGGCTGTCCGATTAAGGGATGAGTAGTGCTTCTCAATGATTTATCAGATGCATGAATATAATAACGGATGGTATCTCCAGGCAAGGCTTGTGGAATATTTCCCTGCCATGAATTTCCAGTAGTATGTATCATACTAACCTGATTCCAACTACTGTTATTAACCTTGTATTTTATCCAGATGGAATCCTGAATAAGGCTGCTATCAGATAATGCAGTAATATCAGCAGATATAAGATATTGAGTTTGCAGTGGTTTTTCGCCAAGCAATGGCAAATGTTTAATATAAAGCATTCCGCGGTCTGCAACTTCATGTGTGCGACAATGCAGGGCATCTGTAGAAACCCATGATGTGCTTGCATATGAAAATACTTCATATCCAGGCATTGCATGTTGATAAATAGCAATTGCTGCAGCATTATTTCCTGAACCAGTTCCACTTGCTGTAGGAACAAAAACTTTTTTATTTAGTATTAATGAATTGCTATATGGCTGCCCGTTTGGTTCATAAACTCTGAACACTTGGTAATTATTACCATACGAAGATATCTCATTTGACCAGAATGTGGCCATTGCTTCGTAATCGGCATATCTGGAATCGGTGACAGGAACTGAAGCAATTAAAACTTTATCAACAGCCAGGAATTTTCCCCAGCAATCAATGTGTTTAATATAATCGCCCAATGGATCCGCAGTGATATAAAAATTTGAAATTCCAAGATAATCATTAACCAAGGTATTGATCTGGGTATTTGATAAGGAAGGATTGTCATCGTTAACAAGGGTTGTTGATGCTGCAACGCCCAAGCCATTACTCATATAATTTCCACCAGTATTTTCGAGATTCATACCAAACAATGGAACATTAAGATATGATGCAATTTTAACAGGAATTTCGTCATCATCAGCACGAGGTCTATCGTATGGAAAATCAACAATACCAACGTTATTGTTTCCGTCCACAATAAACCATGGACCGTAATCCCTTACCCAATATGAATTGAGTGGTGCAACATAAAAACTGCAATTGCTTATATTTACACCATTTGTGTTATACTGATTTGTTACTGTGGTTTGTTGTGCAGAACTCTGAACTATTGTTATTACTTTGCAATCCTGCGACATTTCAGCTATTAATGATAACGGAATGCCGAACTGTCCGGAATAAGAAACAAGAACCCCTTCGGATTGTTCCCATTCAGCAACAGATCTCACAGGTGCAATAGGTGGAGTAGTTTGAACAAAAGATTTTGATGTATTTGTATTATAAAGCTCCGTAGAGTCAATCATATGATATTTGCTTTGAAATTCCTGATTGCTAAAGGGCTGTTGAGCAATTGAAATTACAGCAAAAAAAAGCGAGAAGGTTGTTAATAATTGCTTAAGCATAACGATAAATTTATTTGAGTAAAGATATTTCTTTAGTATAACAATAATGTGATTTTTCTTAAATCATTTATCTATTTATTATTTCGCCACTTCCGGAAATTTTAGTTTCAATTTTTGGTGATCCTTTATAAGTTATGTTCCCACTTCCATAAATTCCTGCTCTTAAAAATTTCTGCGCATTAATATTTATGTCACCGCTTCCTTTGATTTCTGTAATTGCTGAATCGCATATACAAGCTGCGGCTTCAATTGTTCCACTTCCGCTAATTTCTGCAATTATAAAACCGGTAGTATCGGTTAAATTCAGGATAATATCTCCGGATCCTGAAAGATCTGCGGTAATAATTTTTTCTCTGAAATTGCCGTTTGCCTTGACCGATCCAGAACCAGTAATCACGATTTTTTTAAGGTGTGGCATCGTTATCGTTATTCCCAGTTTGTTGTTACTTACACAGGTTCCTTTTTTAGAAGAAATAATCAATTCTTTGTTTTCAACTTTTGTTTCAATCAGATCAGTTAGATTGCTGTAATCCATTATTGTTAGTGAAATGGAATCTCCATGGTTTACAATAACATCGCAATCTCCTTTGATAATAATACTTTCGAAGTATGCGGTTTTACGCATAACTGATTTAATTTCACCACTGCCTGTTTTGCAATCAGGATTGAGAAAGCATGACGAAAAAAAAGATAATATACAGAAAATTGAAATCGGAAATAGAACATTTTTCATATTAATTTTCTAAAAATTTTTATAAAAATCAGTCTTGTTTTAACATATTATAATGACATCTTAAAACTTCTGGTAATTCAGGATCGTGCAAGTGCATCCCGTTTCCCATACACCACTTAAATTCATTGCAATCTTTGCAAATTCCTTTTTTAGCCCACGATCGGTTTCGCATTACTTCATATTTATTATTCCACACTTCAAGAAAATCATCATTGTAAATATTTCCCTGAATAAATTTGTGATTAATGTTTGGGCAAGCGCATATTGAACCATCTGCAAGCACTGAAGCAATGTTTACTCCTGCTCTGCAAAAGAAAAAATTATCCCTGACTTTGTTGTCGTATGCTCCCAAAAATCCTTCACAACCATAGCTTGCAATAATTTTTCCTTCTTTACGGATAGATGCAATAAATTCCATTATCCACCTGAACTGTTCGTTTGTAACATTGAGCAAAGGATTTTCAGCTGCTCTTCCTATTGGAAAAATAGTAAATAGCCGCCATTTTTTAACTCCGGTTTCAATCAGAAACTCTTTAAGGGCAGTAAGTTCAGCAAAGTTTCTTTGGTTCACACAGGTTACTACATCATAAACAAAATCTGGTTCGTTAACCACGAGTTTAACTGCATTAACTGCTTTTTTCCACGAACTGGCAACGCCACGCAACCAGTTATGACTTTCTTCAAACCCATCAAGGCTTACAGTTACAGAGCGGAGACCGGAATCTACCAGAGATCTAAATCTTTCTTGACTTAAAAGTGCTCCATTGGTAACCATTCCCCAAGGGTAACCCTGCAAATGCAATTCTTTGCCAAACTCTTCCAAATCGTTGCGCATCAGAGGCTCTCCGCCAGTAAGAACCACCATGGTTTTATTTGGATTATACTGGCTTTTCAATGAATCAGTAACTTTTAAAAAGTCTTTGTATGGCATGTCTTTTACAGCGCTGTCCCTGTGGCAATCACTTCCGCAATGCTTACATGCTGCATTGCATCGAAGAGTGCATTCCCAGAACAAGTAAGAAAGCTCATGTAATTCTGACTGGGCTTTTTTGTACTTGCTGAATATATTTAGCGAAATACGCTGTGTAATAGAAGGAGTGGCCTTTTTCAATTTTTTTCTTTCTGAAAAGTTGAGTCCCCCATTTTCACTTTGTTCTTTTCAACCTGTTCATTTGAATTGGATTTTTTTGTATTAGGGGCATAGGCTGCTTTTGGAGTTCCGTAGCATGCTTCAAACATGAGAAGGATTCCGCATACTCCTAATAATTTTAAAACATTTCCGAAAAAATGGCTCTTGAATTTACTCGTATTAAATTTCATCAATTATTTTTTTAGGAGATCTCTGATTTCACTAAGAAGTTTTTCTTCGTTCGATGGTTCTGGAGGTGCAGTAGGAGCTTCTTCTTCTTTTTTCTTCATGCGGTTCATCGCCTTTATCATCATGAAAATTGCAAAAGCAACAATGATAAAGTCAAAAACAGTTTGGAGGAAATTACCTAGTTTTAAAGTAACAGCTTCTTTCAATACGGCACCAGTTGCGGGATCAATAATTGAATCTCTCAAAGTGATGACGATATCCGTAAAGGAAATTCCACCAACAAGCATACCTATCGGCGGCATAACTACATCGGCAACCAACGAGCTTATTATTTTCCCAAATGCTGCACCAATAATGATACCTACAGCCATATCAACTACATTGCCTTTCATGGCAAACTGTTTGAATTCTTTTACAATACTCATAATTTTAAGTTTTAAAGATTTTTAATGCATTTAATATTTCTCTTTTTCCTATGGGACCCGGAAGTTTTACAACTTCAAATCCTGTAACTTTTAACGCACGTTTAACAATACCTTTACAGGAATAAGTTACAAATATACTATTGTTTTTCATCGATAAAAAGATTTTTCTAAAAATTTTTTCCGACCAGAGTTCAGGTTGAACATCGGGCGAAAAAGCATCAAAATATACGAGATGAAATGAATCAGCTTCATATAAATAATCTTCAGCATCTAAAGAAATTTTATTTATGCTGAAATTATCTGTCAGGTTATTTTGTTTGTTCCAATTTGCTGTAATTATTTTTTCGAAAAGCCAGCTGTATTTGTTGTTTTCAATAAGTTGAGGATAATTAAGACTTAGATTTTTTTCAAGGTCAAGAGGATACTTTTCAATAGCTGTATAATTGATTTTTATATCATTTTTTTCTGATTCAATAGCTGTAAGAAATGCATTGAGCCCTGTCCCAAAACCGATTTCCAAAATTGAAATATTTTTTGAAGCAGACATGATTTTTTTTAATCCATTCTGAATAAAAATATGCTGCGATTCATTTATAGCCCCATGAACTGAATGGTAATGTTCGTTAAGCTCTGGAACAAAAAGCGTATGCGATCCATCTTCTGTTTTAATAATTGTTGTATTATTCATTGTTTGTTTTATTTTATCCCACTAAGGCACAAAGATCACAATTATTTTTCTTGGTGTACTTGGCGTCTTTGCGGAACCTGTATTCGTGTTATTTTATCCCACAAAGGCACAAAGTTCATAATTATTTTTCTTAGTGTACTTGGCGTCTTTGCGGAACCTGTATTCGTGTTATTTTATCCCACAAAGGCACAAAGATCACAATTATTTTTCTTAGTGTACTTGGCGGCTTTGCGGGACCTTTATTGGTTTTATTTTATCCCACTAAGGCACAAAGTTCACAATTATTTTTTTTAGTGTACTTAGCGTCTTTTAGGTCCCTGTATTTGTTTTTTTTGCTACTAATACTCAAAGCTCACAAAATAATTTATTCTAATTCCCCTAAAATCTTTCTGTGAATTCCTTCTTTTATCAAGTTCACATTAAAATTAACTAAAAGCGCTAATTTTATCTCTGTCAATTTCATATAAGTAAGAACTGTTTTATGATGAACTTTATCTATATGCTCAATAGATTTGAGTTCAATTATTAATTTATTTTCCATTATTATATCAGCTCTAAATCCGACATCCAGAATTACATCTTCGTATTTTGCAATAATTCCTTGTTGGCGAGTGTGATTTATGCCACGCTTTTCAAGTTCGTAAGAAAAGGCTGCTTCATAAACACTTTCTAGCAGCCCAGGCCCTAATGTAGTGTGTATTTTATAACAAATATCAACTGCAATTTTTGCTAATTCGTTTTCTTTCATAATTTTTTTATTTTGCCACACAAGGCACAAAGATCACAATTATTTTTCTTAGTGTACTTGGTGTCTTTGCGGGACCTTTATTAGTTTTATTTTATCCCACTAAGGCACAAAGTTCACAATTATTTTTCTTAGTGTACTTGGCGTCTTTGCGGGAGATTTCGTTGATTTAGAAAAACATTATTTGTTGTATAACAGTTGAAAATCTAAAATCTGATTTGGAATAGAATAAGATTTAAAAAAAGTTCCATCAGGGTAATTATAAACTATAATTTCATTTCCCGAAACCACATACAATTCCTGTGAGACAGAATCAAATTTGATTTTCGAAAATGCATTTCCAGCTTTAAATAACGTAAGACTATTCATGGAATAATCGTAATGGTATATTCCATTAGTATGTGCAATTAAGAAGTTGTTGTTGTCAATTACTGCAACATCAAAAATACTTCCTGAAGGAACTGGATGGCTTTCCCACCAGCCATTTCCATCAATATCATATAAATAAATTTTACCCTGATAATTCTCATTTCCAAACACAAATATACTGTTGTTACTTTGTTCTGAAATAGTAACCACCTTCATTGTTGAACTGATCTGCTGTTTGCTTGCGCCACTTACTAAATAATACAATCCAAATATCCTGTTACTGCCCGATACCAAAGAATGATCGCAGAATAAAAAATTCCCTTTAGCATAAATTTTATCAGGGATAATATTGTTTGGCGCAATTGCAGCATATTTTACACTGCCATTTAAATCATAACCTCTTACAAACCCATTGTAGAAAGAAGTGTACAAAAGTTTATTGCAATAAAAAATATCGTTAAAAAAAGGGAAAGGAGGGTTGCTTACTACTGGAATTCCCCAAAGTGTTGAATAATCAGAAGTATTGAATGCAAAGAGATTACCGTAAAATTTTCCACAGGAATAAAGAATTCCGAATTCAGAGTTTATAGCTGTTGCACAGTAATCGCTGTGATAATCAAATGCCTTAATAAGAATATTGCTGTCCAAAGTATATACATTAATTGTTGTGGTATCAGCATAACCAAAAACAAAAACCTGATCGAGCTTTCGTTCAAGTTCATAAATAAAAATACGAATATATTTGTTTCTAATATTGGTACCATCAGTGGCCCGAATCCATAAATAATAATTCCCTGAACTGAGATTTTTATTTGTTATATGAATATATGAAGTAATTGAAACATCCTTTTGACTGAAAAAAAGCGAAGTAGTGGGCTGCACCGGAACTTTATTGTCGTCAGTTATGGTAAAATCTACTTGCTCCACAACAGTTTCGTCTCCAATTATTGCTTTGATTGTTATTGTATCATAAACTGAAAATTGCTGATTTTCATAAGGCTTTGAAACAGTAATATTCGGTGCTTCATTGTCCTTGTCGCGCTTGCAAGAATTCAAAAATATTATTAAAGAAAGAAAAATAATTAACCTGATTTTCATACCAATAAAAGTACAAAAAATAGGGTTTAGAATTATGTATTTTACAAGTTAATTATTCCGGTTGCAATATTTAGAATAATTGCACCTCCAATTATGAGCAATGTCGCAAGGCCAAAAGGTATAAATGCTGGTCGCCATGCCTCCATCAGAAAGCCGAAATTTTCTTTTCTTAATTCAAGTTTTTTATCCCTGCTTTTTTCCCGATTTCGGATATCTAAATAATTCTGTGCAAGTTTATCGTTATCCCGGAACTGATGCAATGTGTTTCTGACGAACATAAATCCGGCATATGCAAAAATAGCAACTCCAAAAGCAAGGATCATAAATCCTGCAATTCCTGCAATACCATTGGCTGTTTGCCCAATTCTAAAAAAGTATAATATTGTATCTGTAAGAAAAGAATACATAAGAACGGCAAGTAATCCAACCCAAATTAGTAATACTTTTCTGTAATCTATTTTGTAATACATTCTTAAGATATAGTTGAAAATAAAAACATTGAAATTTATTTTTTCTTCACAATTACTCTGATAACGCTTCCTTTTCCTTTATGCAGAATGCCTTCGTTCAAAAGAATTTCTTCCTTTTTAATTTCAATCACATCTGTTTCTGAAAAATATCCTTGCAATTCTTCAGTAGAATATAACATATCAGTATCCTTTGGTCCGCCAGAATTGAAAGATAGTTGATCTTTAGAAAAAACTTCCATAAGCAATGTCCCACCTTTTTTTAAAGAAAGAAGCATCGTTTTAAAAAAGTTTTCTTTATCAATTGAAGGAATATGAACATAAATCAAAGTTATTAAATCAAAGAAATTTTCAGCAGGATGGTAACTTGAAAGATCTTCAATCCGGTATTTGATGTTGACATTTAATTCCGTTGCAAGTTTTTCTGCTTTCTGCTTTGCAACTTCACTTTGGTCATACGCAAACACATCCCATCCTTGTGTGGCGGCATACACTGCGTTTCTTCCTTCACCTTCAGCCGGAAATAGTGCAATTCCTTTTATAGAAATATTGTTGAGAAATTCTTTTAAAAATACATTCGGTTCTTTTCCGTAAATATATTCTTCTGCACTGTATCGTGCGTCCCAAAGCGATACCATTTTACTTTAACAAAAAGCTAAGATCGTCGCCATGATTATATTCCACAGCATCTTTATTGTATTTTATGAGCCTTGCAGGTTTCCGACCTATTAATTCCATTCTTTCTCCTTCAATAAGAAGCATGGTTGCTTCGCGAAGCCCAAGTACGTCCATTTCTCTGTTAATTTCAAGAAATTCCATAAGTCTTTGTTCACGAGTTTCACCAGCATGATTTGGCTGAATAAAATCAGTATAATGCGGATTGATCTGGAATGGAATTATATTAAAACAATCAAACGACTTAGGCATAATAATAGGCATGTCGTTTGTGGTTTTTAATGTAGGGCAGGCAACATTAGAGCCTGCGCTCCATCCAATATAAGGTGTTCCGGATAATACTTTTTCCTTAACCGCTTCAATAATTCCGTTTTTATGCAAGTGATAAACCAGATTAAAAGTATTTCCGCCACCCACAACAATTGCTTCCGCTTTTTTAACAGCAGAAATGGGGTCATTTTCATTGTGAATTGATTTTACATTAAAACCAATTTCACCGAAAACTTTTTTAACTCGTTCATGATAATTGTCCCAGTCAACAGTTACTCCTGCGTAAGGAATAAACAATACTGTTTTACAAGTTTCACCTAAAAAACGTTTTATTTCAGGTCGTGTGTATTCGAGATAAGGTTCTCCAAAATTTGTTGAATTGCTTATTAATAAAAGACGTTTTGACATATTTATTTTATTAAATTATTGAATTGCGATAGTAATCAATTAATGCCACTAAATTAGGAAAATTTAAATTGAATAAAAGTTTTGGCTCAAATAATCAGTTATTTAAATGAAGTTTCTTTTTTCAAAACTTTCCAATTGGCAATATATGCTTTTCTGAAATATTTGTAGTACACATCAGCACTTATATTTGTCAATACTGATTTTTGTGGCTTTTGCTTGGGATTGGTCGCAAAATCAATAGTTGATAACTTCTTGGCAAGGATTTCTTGAATATCAAAAGTATAATTGCTCGGATATCCTTTAATGCGAAGCAGATCTAGAAAGAAAATAGCATCTTGATATTTTTCAAGATTTAAATAATATTTCGAGCAATAATAAACAAAGTTGTTGTCTTTTTGAAATGATATATATTTCTGCAACGAAAGGTGGTCGATGCTAAATTGATCAATTTTATTTTCGGTAAAATATGTCCCAGCTTCCATATATTTTTCAAGAGCCAGTTTGTAATTCGAATTTGTGGAATATACTTTCGATTCCTTGAGCAGGTTTTGATACTCCGATGCTTTTAAATATTTTATTTTAGCTGCAATTGCTGTTGAATCTGAAAGTTTGCATGTTGTATTCTTAGCAACTGTGTCAATACAAGCATTAAAATAATCAATAGCGGTATTAAATTCCTTTAGTTTTATTGAAGTAAAAGCATTTCTGTAATTTTCATTGTATGATTCCTGTGCATTGCTGCATATTTTTTTGCCAATTAATACATTCAGATTGATGAATGCATTGTTAATTGTAGAATCTGATTTAAGAAGATAATTTGATTGCATTGCTGCCGCAGAATCTGCAATTGTTCTGGCTTTTGAAATTTCGTTGCCCCACACTTTCACCGACGCTTTTTCAAGAAGGGCTAATATATATGGTTTTGCCGAGACTCTAATCAATGAATCAAGGCTTTTATCCTTGGTAACTTTATATGTTTTCTCCAATTCTCGAGCTTCAATAAATTTGTCGAGTGCTTTAGATGACATACTTGAAGTAAGATAAGTTCTCCCATCGTTTATATTTTTGTAATAGCGGGTTGTTTTAATAATGGTGAGCATAGAATCGGCACTTGAAGCGTCAGGAATCTGAGCATTGTTTTCTTTTTGATATGCTTTAGCTTTTGCAATCATCAGTTCCGCATTTTCAACATCGTTAGCTGAATTTAAAGCCGATGCTTTTTTTATCATCAGGTGGTAATTCCCTTTTGTAGCAGTAATAATTCCTGCTTCCAGTTTTTCGTTGCAATTGTTGAGTTTGTAATCTACACACAATTGTTTCGCTTTTTTCAACATCACCAGCGCTGTATCAAATTTTAGTAAATTGTTGAATAAAAATCCTTTTTTCACATAAGCGCTTGCCAGAAGTTTAAGCATATTATTTGCTTCAGTACTGGAAATAATATCGGCACTGTTCTCGGCTTGATAAGTTTTTGCTTTTAATAAATAAAGTTCTGCAAGATCGAATATTTCTTTATCCAGAGCCTTTTCAGAAACAGTAAGGAAGGAATTGTAAATTCCATATTTGGCCTGCGACATATATTTCTGAATCAGATCATCGCAAGCAATAACAGTAACTCCTGCGCAAAAAGCTTTCCCTTTTTCAAGAAGGGTAATGGCGCTGTGATAATCTTCTAGTTTAATAAATTCCATACTGTTAATCAAAAATGCCTTGTATAGATCTTTAGCAAGAATAATAACCAGTTTTAACGTACTCTGATCGGGGTTCATTTTTGAAGTAATGGAATTGATTATTTTCCCCGATTGTTCTAACTTATTTTGGTAAAGAAATACTTTTGCAAGTTGATAATTTGCTGGAGCATAAAAAGGGTTTGTTATTATGGCTTTTTCAAAATATTCAATGGCTTTTGTTGTGTCGCTTGCAGCAAGAAATTCGAGACCTTTGTTGTATAGAACCTTATCCAGATTTGACATCATCTGATTAAGAATTATTCGCATACGTTTGGTCTCAGTTTTAATTCCTTCCAGTTTAGAAACAAATCCAATGGGATCGTTGAACTGTAAATTAAGCGTTTCGGGATATTTCTGTCCCTCTAAATCGGCTACAAGCGATTCAACTTCATCAAGGTTAATATCATAAACCTTAATCATATCAACA
The DNA here is from genome assembly GCA_038214085.1 of Bacteroidales bacterium. GTDB lineage: Bacteria > Bacteroidota > Bacteroidia > Bacteroidales > CG2-30-32-10 > JBBQSF01. The sequence goes on from JBBQSF010000032.1 coordinate 16,961, forward strand.
TAGTCGATATTGATTTTTTGCAATTTCGTTAAACCATCTTGAATCTTGAATTCAGAGGAAAAATAATTGTTGATATATTTTATTCTTGTGTCAAACTTTTGTTTTGAAATATCTCCATAATATAATTTAACATTAGAAATTTTAACATCTTTTATTGAATTTGCTAGAGAATCTGGGATATTAAGTTGGGATAAAGAAAACTTGCCATCAATGAGTGCAGATTTTTTAATGTCAACAGATTTTAATAAAATTCCATTACTAGAGCTTATTTCTAATGTGCAATTCAAAAATTCGGGAATTAAAATATCAGAAATATTAAAGCTTTTGTATTTGGCTTCAGAAACATCAGAAATTTTAAAATTTGATAAAGAATAATTTAAAAACAATTCTGTTTTTGTTCCATTGCCTGTGATTTTCTTACTCACACTTATCATTTGAGTATAAGAATAAGTGTATTTTGTGTATGCAAGAATTTTAGGTATGCTTTTGGCCAATTCCTCAACAAAGTAGTTGGTGATTTTTTCTGTTTCAGAAGGGGAATCGGAATATTTAAATGTATATGAGCTTTCAAGCAAATTTTCCTTTATAATTTCTTGTGAAAAAGATGTTTTTAAAAATAGAATAAAGATTAGGAAAAACAGGAAAAGCTTATTGATTGTAATTTTTCGCACAGGTCAATGAATGATGGGTTATTATTTCTACAAAAATAGAAAAAGAAATAACATGAAATTATTCAATTATTAACTATTCTGCTGATTATTAAAGTGAGTTGAGAATACTTTTTATCCTGTTTGTAAAAACACAAAAAGCAGGATAATCCTGCTTAATAATGGTGCCCGAAACAGGACTTCCGCCAAGGGGCGGATAAACTTCTCGTCCTGTTCAATAATAAACACAAAAAGCAGGATAAACCTGCTTAATAATAGTGCCCGAAACAGGACTCGAACCTGCACATCCTTGCGAATACTAGTCCCTGAAACTAGCGCGTCTACCAATTCCGCCATTCGGGCAATAAATCAAAAAACTATAATTTATTTTTTATAATAAATTATTTTGCGCGTCTACCATCCCGATAGCTATCGGGACCGCCATTCGGGCAATAAGTCAAAAAACTATAATTTTCTTACAACACAAATAAATCAAAACCGTAAGTAAATTAATACAAAATTTCAAAAAAAAGTGTTGAATTATTCAATTCAACACTTTAGTGCCCAGGACAAGACTCGAACTTGCACATCCTAAAGGACACCAGCCCCTCAAGCTGGCGTGTCTACCAATTTCACCACCTGGGCTGAAAAAAGGTTTGCAAATTTAATATTATTTATTTTACATTTACGAAAATTTTTAAAAATATTCATCTAAGATTTTTTTATGCTTACACCCAATGATCGTATTCAGATTCAAAATAAAGGAATTACTCCTGAATTAATTGAAATGCAAATCAAATCATTCGAAACAGGTTTTCCATTCATTAATCTTAATAAACCTGCAGTAATTGGTGATGGAATTTTGAGGTTTTCTGAAGCTGAAATTGAAAAATATATTGCTTTATATGATTCTGAATCAACTACAATCGACCGTTTAAAGTTTGTTCCTGCTTCAGGTGCTGCAACAAGAATGTTTAAAGAAATGTTTTCCTTTATGGAAAATCCAGATGCAGCTGACAATGATGATACAGAAAGCAATCCGAATTCGCCGATGTATCTCATGAAAAACATTCATAAGCTTGCATGCTTTGAGTCGCTTGTCAAGGTATTGAAAAAAAACAACCTTGATATTTATGAATTGATTACACGGAAAGATTTTCATACCATTACGGACTTTATTCTAAGCGAAAAAGGTCTTGGCTACTCTCAGTTGCCAAAAGGATTACTTGAATTTCATAAGTATGCTGATAACGCCCGAACTTCCATTGAAGAACATCTGGTTGAAGGCGCACAATATGCAGTAAAACCTGATAGAAGCGTGGATATTCACTTTACTATTTCGCCTGAACACCGTGCAAAAATTATCAGGCATATCAGCGATATCATGCCTGTTTATGAAAAACTATTTGATGTGAATTTTAAGATAACCTATTCTGAGCAAAAGCCATCAACAGATACAATTGCTGTTGATATGGAGAATAAGCCGTTTCGTGAAAAAGATGGTTCACTTGTTTTTCGTCCCGGCGGACATGGCGCATTGATAGAAAATCTTAACGATATAAAAGCCAATATTGTTTTTATTAAAAATATTGACAATGTTGTGCCCGATAAATATAAACAGGAAACATATAAATACAAAAAATTGCTTGGAGGCTTGTTGCTTTCATTAAAAAAGAAAATTTCAGAATACCTTGAAGTGTTAGAAAAAGGTAATTTGACATCGGATACATTGAATACCATATTGCGTTTCGCGAAAAATGATCTTATGATAAGCCCGGAGTTATTTGAAGGAAATCATTCTGAAAGTGACCTAACAAAACTGCTTTTTGAAAAATTAAACCGCCCGATTCGCTTGTGTGGTATGGTTAAAAACGAAGGCGAACCTGGTGGTGGTCCATTTTGGGTAATGAGTAATAATGGCGAAAAAAGTCTTCAAATCGTTGAGTCGTCGCAGGTTGATATGAAAAACAGCAAACAAAAAGAAATCTTTTCATCAGGAAGCCATTTCAACCCAGTTGATCTGGTGTGTTCCCTTAGAAATTACAAAGGAGAGAACTTTAATCTTTTGAATTATATCGATTATTCAACAGGATTTATTTCCGAAAAATCAAAGGATGGTAGAGCACTTAAAGCCATTGAACTGCCCGGACTTTGGAATGGGGCTATGGCAAACTGGATAACACTTTTTGTTGAAGTGCCTGTTATTACTTTTAATCCTGTTAAAACCATTAATGATCTCTTAAGAGAGCAACATCAGTAGTTTGCTGCTTTATATGTCGCAATATTTTTTGGATTAATCAATCCTGAAATAATCTTTTTATTTTTTTTCATTTTTCAACACTTGCTTTCTCTTTAATATTTATTTGTTTGTTAGTCGTAAAGATATAATGATTAATCGTAATAAATATTTATTTTAAATAAGCTAATTGTTGCTGTGTCTAATCGTTATATTTTCTTGTCAGCTTATATGTTATAGAAAAATATAGCATATATAAGTTGTGTATGATAATATCATGAAAATATTAATATTAATGATTAAAGCTAAATAAATGTAGATTAAATTTGCTTTTATGTGTTTGTGGTTGTATATTTGGCTAAATTTAAATCAGTATTCTATGAAGCTAATATTTACCCTCAGGCTCTATTTGAAGAAATTCAGAATATTGCTCCCCATTATAAATATTCTGGTGTTTTTACCTGAGGTTTATGCTCAAAATTCTTATTCACTCACATTGTCAGATAATTCAACTTATAACAATAATTGTAGTGAAATTGTGCCAGCAACTTGGATCATGAAAACTGATTCTTGTATTTTACACACTCCATATTTGTTTAAATGGGCAACGTTTTCCGAATTGAATTGCGATGATTATATTGTTGATTGCTCATTTGAAAGTATAAATTTTCAGAAAATTGCGAGTGTTGATGGAGTCGGTTATTCAACTCAATAACTCGAATACAATTATTTTGACGAATATCAGATCACAGATAATATGGTTTATTAAAGATTAAAACAAATTGATATGAACGGAAAATTTGAATTCTTCGCACCAGTTGGAATTGAGAATATTGCTTCTCAGTTGCAAATTAATCTTTCTCAAAATTCAATTAATGCTTATTCCTTTATTTTGGTTTCTTTTCCTCGAAAATTAAGCAATACTAAACAAGTTAAGGTCTTCAAAAGCTCTGGGCTCCAAATGTTAAACTATCTGGTAGAAGGAAACAGCTATATGTTTAAGCTCGATCAGCCTGGCTTGTATTTGATAGCAGTAAAAGCAGACAATTCTTGTTTAACCCACATTCAGCATTAGAAAATGCTGAATCGCAAAAGCATTTATAATCAAAGATTTAGTGAATAATCTTTGAACAAATGCTAAGTGGGATTAACCTCATAGAATCATTAGTTCATTTTTTCAAAATTCCTAATGATTAATTCGGGTTTAACCGAAAAGTTAATTGCTAAATAGTCAATAAAAAATCAGACAAATGCAAAAAAAACACTATTTACTCATTTGCTTTTCCAGAAATCCTTCTAATTGCTCTACACTTAAACGTTTTGCAAGAATTACCTTATTCTCATCAAGAAGATAAATAACTGGTGTGCTGAAAATGTCATAAATTGAATGGAAGCCAGTAATATTCTGCATATCCATAACATTTATCCAGTTCAGCTTGTGTTCGATAATATACTTTTTCCACTCTTCAAGGTTTGGATCTGTACAAAGTGCAAATACTTCAACACCTTTGTTGTGAAGTTTATTATAAAGATCAACTAGTTTAGGAGTTTCTTTCTGACAATGACCACAGGTGGGATCCCAAAAATACAAAACTGTATATTTTGATTTTATGTTGTAAAGTGTCTGGTAAACATAACTGGTATCCTGAACTGTAAGATTTGGAGTTTTTGCTCCAAGCAGAAGGTTTTTTAGTATTTTGGCACGGCTTACAATTTTATCGAGGTTTGCAGCGCTTACCCAGAATGCCTTGTTTGTCATGTAATATTTTTCTACCATGTGTACAAAAATTGCATCAAAACCCATGATATTCGACGTTTCAGAATAATTTGTAATATACCACACAATATACTTAAACATTTCCTTATTGTCTTTTGTTTTCTCAATAAGATAATCGGCAGCGGCTATAACAGAATCAGGCATCTGAATAGTAAGCTGAGTAAGGTAAGTTTTAAGTTTAGGATGAAAAACAGGGGTGAGGAGTAATCTGTCGTCGGTAAAATTAATTTTATCAAGATAATGTTGTTTGTAATATCTGTAAATGTAAGCGGAGTCGCGTTTGCCATTTTGGAGCAATGGTGCTTCTGGGAGGTCTGGTTCCCAAGATGCGTTAAATACAGATGACAACAAACAATCAGGATGCTGGGCTATAAAATCGAGTTTGTATTTTTTTACTTCTTTGTCAATTATTGTCATTTGGTCTGTAAGCATTTTTAAGGAATCAGCGTTTTTGCTGTGTTTTTTAATTTCCAATCTTAAGGGTTCGGCATCTTTCGACTTTTTTGAAATAAAACGCAGATATTCATAAAACAATTGATTGTCAGGTGAACCTTTTATTTTTAATGTATTGACAAAATCAGTGGTATCTGCTTCAAAGGAAATATTCATATCTCTGTCGAATAAAAATTCAAAATACTTTTTTGAAGGAGTAATAATTAGATAAATACCTCCGGGAAGTTTTTCATCTCCCTGAAATGTACAAATACCTTTTGAATCCACTCTCCCTGTATCCTTTATTACGCTTTTGTCACCGTAATAATTTCCAAGATAACAAATGGTGTCTTTTAAATTAAGAAATTTAACCTTAATTGAATAAACCGGTTTTCCTGCAAATGAAATTATCTGAAACATCAAAAAGAGAGCAATCAAGAAAGTCTTGTTCTTATTCATAATTGTAATTATTAGCTAACAAAAATAAATAAAAAATGAAGTAGAGTTGATGTTTTGATTTATTAAAATTTGTTAATCGATTTCATTACTGTCCGATTTGAAAATTTTTAAAATAAAGAATGTAAATAATTAATTTCTTCTTTTGCCTATTTATTATAGCGGAAGTAATTAATATTTAGTAATTTACATCTTTAGTTTTGATATCGGAATGTGGCAAAATAAATTGCTGAAATAAATTCCTCGAAAATAAAAAAGACTGCTTTTTAAAAAACGTCGGATTGTTAAATGTGATAAGGCTTTTAATAAAATAGCTTTATTTTTAACTTACAATAGTGAATATGTATATATTATGTATTTGAGTCGAATAATAAATGCATTATGTCTGATAAATGCCAATCTTCGACGAATAATTAAAAAACAATTAATTTTCATTAAATTTGCAAACTATTATGAAAAACCGATTTAGCCTGCTGAAAATGTGAGTGAAAGGGCGGAGCTGTAAGGATTTGATAAAATTATAAAAAAATAATAATTCAGAAACTGGTCTTAACTTTATAAACTTAATGTGATAAACATAATATCACGAATCAGATTGAGGGCAAAATAAAGACTGTATTAACGATGTTAATTTTGTATCAATATCGGTCTCTTTCCCATTATCGAGATCTTAACCAAAAGACTTTATAGAGCGGTTTCAATAACTATCGGCACAAAATATAACCAAAACTATTTTTTACGCATTTTCCAAATAACAAAGGAAAAAAAATAACATGAGTAATTTTACGTCTTCCCATACAAACACAGCCAAAAGTCCAGTTGATGAGGCGAAGACTTTACGTAAAAAAGGAAACAAACGCTTTGTAAAAAATTTGGTATGGGAAATTTTTGCTCTTTTCTGTGTAATTATTATAGTCAGCTTGCTGAAGTATGGCAATCACTTTGAACAGATTTTCCGTTTCTATATCTCGAATATCATTTATTTGCTGATACTCCTTGTAGTTTCTTTCGGTTTCAATAAATATGAGCGTAAGGAAAAGGTTGGTTTCTACCGGGCTGTTGATAAATATTTTAAATCCTGGCTGATTACCACCGCAATCTTTATTTCTGTTGTGTATCTTTTGGGTATCAACATCAGCAATTTGAAATGGCTCATCATTACCTATGGTAGCTTCTTCTTATTTGAATTCGCCCTATTGTTTCTGCGCTATTCTTTTCGTCGTTCGGTAGATATGGAGAAAACAAGAGAAGATGAGCACTTGCGAATTATTCAAAAAGGAATTCAGGCCCAAGAGGAAATATCTGTTGACGCTAAGCATCAGACGCCGATAGTTGGTTTGAAATCAATAAGAAATCCTGAAATCAAAGAACTGATACAATCCCACTCTCAAAAAGAACATTTGAATCGTCTGCTTTTTTTTACATTTAGCCAGTTTAATTTACTTCCATATATCGATAAGTCTTTTGATCAGATCATAAATCTTTCAAAAATAAACCGAATCAGGTTTATAAATAAATTTCATGAAACGGCCAATATCAAACTTTGCCAAGGAGGTTTATATTTTGTATGTGCCGAAACATTGGATCAACGAAAAAAAAGAATTTATAAAAAGTTGCCACCAATCATTGGACAAATTGGATGGTTTTTTGACTTTTTTGCTCATCGTGTAAGCCCTCGCTTGCCATATATCCGAAAGTTTTATTTCCTGCTTTGGATGCATTGGAATAAACCATTGAGCTATACCGAAACGCTGGGCAGGCTTTACAGTTGCGGATTTGAGCTGGTCGAGGAAAAAGTGATTGACAATAAATGGTGGTTTGTAATGCGCAAGGTAAGTGCCCCAGCGCTTAATTATGATGCGACTTATGGTTTACTTATAAAATTAAAGCGCCTTGGCAAAGAAGGCAAACCCATTAAAGTATATAAATTCCGCACCATGCATCCTTACAGTGAGTTTTTACAGGAATTG
>JBBQSF010000033.1:0-24246 GCA_038214085.1 Bacteroidales bacterium
AATCATAAACCACATTTTGCGAGAATGAGAATGTGGTAAAGATCATAAACAGACCGAAAAGTATTCTTTTTTTCATGTTTTATGTTTTTAAGGAAGTCAAATTTACCGATTAATATTCAAATAATTAGCATGAATCAGTTAACGGTAAGCATTTTTAAGTTATCGGTTGTGTTTTGGCAGAATGTGGTGAAATTAACAAATCAGATATCTTTCAATTTGATTTAATTGCCAGATTATGTCTCGACTTCCTGCCTACCGGTCAGGCAGGCGCTCGACAAACCAAATCGACTTCCTGCCTACTGGCGAAGCAGGCGCTCGAAAAACCGTTTTGAAAATATTTGACAAATTAAAGAGCGATTTCTTGTAATAAAAACTCATATCAATTCATCTTTCCAGCCTGATGGTTCAAGTTTTTTTATGGATTTAAACCCTATTTTCCTGAGTATTTCAATTGTTTCGGGATAATGCATACAAACCTCGGCTGGAGCGTGTGCATCGGCACTGACAAGTATCGGAATTTTCTTTTGTAAAATTTCTTCGAGAATAAAATTTCCGGGAAATAAGGATTTACTTCGTTTTTTATAAATTCCACGGGTATTTACTTCAACTATTGAACCTGTTTCTGCAATAACATGAAGTGTTTCGGAAACTATTTGCCTATACCATTTTTCATCTTCGGTAAAAAAACGGTTTTTGTTGTTCATTTTTATTTTATCCAAATGACCAACAATATCAGGCTTAACACTGCATACCATTTCCTGAATCTGCTTATAATAGCAAGTTACAGCTTTTTCAATATTGTTGTTAAAAATATTTTCAAGACCTGAAATATAATTGGTGTCAGGACCATCAATAAACCACAGTTCCTCTTTTATAGGATTTCGCACTAAATGCACAGATGCAATAATATAGTCCGGCTTTAGCAATTGTTTTAACGATTCACAGCTTTCGGATATTCCGGGAACATAGTCATACTCAAACGATAGGAAAATATTTATTTCCTCTTTGTACTTTTCTTTAAGTTCTGAAATGGCAGATCTATACTCTAGAAGTCTTGATTCCTTTATGCTGTAATTATTTTCGAATGGCAGAGGCGAATGTGCCGAAAATCCTATTGCACTCATTCCCCAATCAATTGCAGCAATTATATATTCTTCGGGAGGATTTGCTCCATCGCAGAATTGAGTATGTGTATGATAATTTGAAAAGCCCATTTTTCTATTATAGTAATTTTTTTGCTTGAATACAAAAATAGACAAAATCAGCATAATTTACAAAAACAAGAATCGTAAACTATAGAATATAATAAGCATTTCTCTTACATATAATGAAAAAGAAAGCACAACCAGTGATGCAATAATTTTTTCTCTTACAGAAAACCTTTGGCAACTGTTTAATTTAAAAGAAAAAGAAACTGAAAAAATTAATCTTCCGAAATCACGATTAGCTTATCGTTTGGCCCAAAAGTGATATTTTCTGATTTTACTGGATTAATTACAATACCATAAGCCCTGTCCGGATCATCTTTCAGATTAAAGATCCGGTAACCAATAGCAATCTGGGTTTTACGTTTTGCTGCTTCAAGTAAAGTATAGAAATTTACTGGTGTTCCAGTCTGAATATAATCAGCAATTGGCTTCAAGTATATTTCAGATCCGTCGGCATCAAATAGATCCTGAAAAACAGGGTCAAGGAATTTATTTTCAGAAATCTGAGAAAGCATGAGGCTAATGAGTTTGTCGCTTACAATAAAATCGTCGGCTTTGGTAACAACCGCCAGATCTCTGTTTCTTGCATCCAGCATTTGCGAAACAATATTGTTGTCGAATCCCTTTTGTTCTGATATTTCGCGTAAGTGAAGCAAGGTAATTAAAGTTTGTGCATCTGCTTCCTGGATATCGAGATGATCTTCGTAAGAAAGCAAAATAACATGATTGTATGTTTCAATTCCCAACGATTCTAGGCTCTTGCGGTCAGAAATATCTGTGTTGCTGTACGATATTTTCAAATTATCAAATGTTTCTTTAATTGCATCAATTTCGTCCTTTGGATCGCAAAGATGGCATGCAATTTTAAGATTTGATCCAAGAGCGACATAGTTATTCAGTTCCTTAATAATCAGTAAAGCTCTTTTATTCCAACCAAGCAATAAAGTTCTTTCTGGTTTACTTATTTCTTCAACCTCTTTTTTAACTATTGCATTTTCGTCAATAGAAATTGAAGCATTTGCCTTTATTACAAGTGTATCATCATCTTTGGTAATGGCAATGATACTATCGCCGTCATTTATCTGAGTATCCATAGCCGGATTAATTTTAACTTCTCCGCTTTTTGTTTTTAGTCCGATAACCGCAGAATCCAGATAAGCAAAAAGGGCTTCTCCAAAGGTTTTACCTGCTAGTTTAGGTTCTTCATGAAAATATATTTCATCGCCGTCAAAATCCATGAGTTCTTGATATACTACGCTCAAGCCACTCTGCCGACAAGTTTGCACCATAATGCGAGAAATAATATCGTGAGTTAATATTACAGTAAGCTCATCTTTCCCAACCATTTGAGCTACTTCAAGGTTTTTGGGATCTGTAATTTCAGTAAGAATGTGATATTTTTTTTCCGGTCGTTTTGGATTGTTGGTAAGTGCGAGTATTGTTTTTATTATCTGTGTATCATCATTAATATTATCGCGCCCCAATATAATAATTGATTTGGCCTCGTAAGGGTTTGAAATGTCAAGATCGCTCAAATCGTTGGGGCTACCACTTCGGCAAATTATTTTTGTATTTTTTGTTTGAGGGATTCTTGTTCTGATTTCATCCTCCATTTCCACTTTGTCCTTATCAGCCAAAATTACAATCCGGGGTTTTTTCTGATTTTCGTTTGCAATAACCAATTCCGAAATAATTGTAAATATTTTAGATGACCATCCTAAAATTAAGGTATGGTTTTGTTCAACCACAAACGACCTTCCCTTGCGAAGATTGTCTAATTTGCTTTCAATACCACTTGATAACAAACCGATAAGAGTACTAACAATAAAAATACCGCCAATGGTAACACTTAACATTACTACTCGGAAACCCCAACCTTGGTCGGCTCCCATTGTCCCTGGGTCAAGAGTTCGTACCAATCCGAGCCAGGCACCTTCAACAAACGAAATATTGTCAATGCCTTCGGGTGCAATTGCAAGAATAAACAGCACCACAGCCGCAACAATAATCATTAGTAATGACAAAACGCCCAACCAGCCTATTAATGCAACTGGACCTCTGGCAAATGTATTATCAAAACGATAACGAAGTTTTTGTGAAAACGTAATTTTTTTCATAAAAAGAAAGAATTGATTTTAAAAAATAGAATTAAGAATTATTCCGACCGCATTTTACATCCTGCTGTAAAAGCTTTGCTTAATTTCAGCAAGGGTATTAAAATTTATGTTTTTTGTAAAAATTCTCACCACATCGGTGATATCAGAGTCGGAATAAAAACAGCCTGAAGCTGCATCAAAGCGAATATCTGTATTGTTGTATTTAATATTCAGGATAATTTTCTTGAATTGGTCCCAGTCTATGTATTTAGGAATGGCAAAATATCCCGTTTCATTTTTATTCTGGTCGAGATAAATGTTTGATTCGGGAAACTCGTTTAGATGAAAAAATTTTTTCACTTTTATCAAGGCTGGTTCATTCTCAATATTCATGTTTTTTTGTTTGAAAATTATTCCATGATCGATAAACTCCTGCTGCAATTGAGAGATCAGATTATAATCATTAAGATTGCTTATTCTGATTGCAAAACAATTATTTTCAAACATGGATATACTTGATATTGCAACATTAAATGTATCAGGAAAAGTGATTTTTATTTTTTTTGCAATTCGGATTATTTCTTCGTAAGAATATGCTGACTTGGTCACAAAATAAACAATATGAGGTTTTGTTTCGTGTGGGAAATTACCATAATAACCAGGATAAGGCTCAAGAGATTCAAGGATACAGGTATTTTTTACGCTCAACTCATTCTGGCACCAAAGTTTTTCCTCTTTTACTATATAGCCATAGCAATCAATTATCTGACTTATCATAACAAAATATTTGTCCAAATATACGGAGTATTTAACCTCAAAACAAATCCTTTTATCAAAAAATGACTGCCGCAAAAAAAATGGATAATTTGTTTTAAATGAATGATTGTTCTCGAATTTCCGATTGAATTTCTATTTTTGTAAAAAATATCCTTATTTTGAATTTGCCTTTTTTCATTGCAAAAAGATACCTTTTCTCAAAGAAATCCCATAATGCGATCAACATTATTTCGGGTATTTCAATATTGGGCGTAACCATTGGCACCATGGCGCTCATCATTATTTTGTCGGTATTCAATGGTTTTGAATCGCTTGTAATTCAATTGTTCAATTCTTTCAACCCCGATATACAGATTACCGCAGCACAAGGTAAAAACTTTACTGTGGATTCGCTTCCTTCGGAACAGTTAAAGAAAATACCCGGCGTATTTTATTATACTGAGGTAATTGAAGAAAATGCGCTAATCAAATACAAGGACAAACAATTTATCGCCACTATAAAAGGCGTTAATGCTGATTACGGAAAACTTTCACGGCTTGATACCATGGTAATTGACGGAACTTTTCTGCTGCAGAACGACAGCATTAACTTTGCAGTAGTTGGGCAAGGAGTAGCTTATAATCTGGATCTTTCACTTAACGATATGTTTAATCCATTGGAAATATATGTTCCACGCAGTGAAGGAAAAATTCAATCAAATATTGCAGATGCTTTTACCAGCGACATTATTTATCCATCGGGCGTGTTTTCGGTTCAGCAGGATTACGATGTAAAATACGTGCTGGTTCCTCTGAAATTTGCACGAAAAATAATGGAATACGGCAACAAAGTTACATCCGTGGAACTTGGAATTGAGAAAAATGCAGACTATAAATCTATTCAGGAAAAAGTTTCCGAACTGGTAAATAAATCTGGAAATAATTTCATTATAAAAAACAGATTTCAGCAGCAGGAAATGTTATATAAGATAATGAAATCAGAGAAATGGGCCATAATTCTGATTCTGTCATTTATTCTGTGTATTGCAACTTTTAATGTTATTGCTACCCTTACCATGCTAATTCTTGATAAGAAAAAAGATATTGCAGTAATGTGGAGCATGGGCGCAAACAAAATAATGCTCCGAAAAATATTTTTCGTCGAAGGTATCATTATCATGCTGATCGGGGCTATTTTAGGATTGGCTTTTGGCTTTCTGATTTGCTGGCTTCAGCAAAAGTACGGCTTTGTTCGAATGCCCGCGAATGGAGCTTTTGTAATTGAAGCATACCCTGTTGATATGAAATTAAAAGACTTTGGAATTGTTTTTTTAATTGACGCTATAATCGGAGTAATAACCGTTTGGTATCCGATTACGAAGATTTCCCGGAAAAATCTCGAAATAAAATTTTAAGGAAATTATTTTTTTGTAAAAATATCGGATTTATTGTCGTAATTGATCCAGTATTTTCCTTTCGAAAGATCAGTAATATCAACACTCTGTGCAACTCCATCGGAAATGAAATTGCCTTTTTCATCAAATATTTCGTACGCTGTTTCGGATGAAAATTCAATTTGAGTTGTTACTTTCTGCGAAACCAGAATTACTTCTTTGGTTGTAGCCGAACGGTATTTTACAGATTTTGAATATACAGTATTTCCATTGGCATCCGTATGAGAAATACGAAATATATTCTGACCAAAATGAGGTTTAACCTCAAATGCATATATGTTTTTCTTAACAGTATCAGCAATATCTATATCACCTATATTCATCCATTTGTTCCATCTATATTGATCAACACTAAATGAACTTACAACTTCACCCTTAACAGTCCAAATAAGTTTACTCGTTTTGTCAACTTTTGCACTTAAAAAAGCAAAAGAACTTTTTTGCTGGAGAACTTCAGGATTAATTATTTTGATTTTACATCCTTCGGAAGATGTTATTTCTATTTTAACCTGGCTATTTAATTCAATTCCATACAAAGCAAAATCAAGTTCAAATGAATTTGAAATTATTTCATCGCCCAGCACTTTATTGTTTACAGTTACTTTGGAAATACAAAATTTGTCCGAATTTTTTAATGAAGGATTTGTAATGTAAAGATTTTTACCATAATAATTTCCCATGAGCGTGGTATCCTGAGCTGTTAACTTAGGAAAATAGAAAAAGCATAAAACAACAAAAATCAATAGGTTTCTCATTTATCAGAATTGAGTTGCAATATTAAATTATATTTTCAAAATAAAAAATTTTTGTTTTTAACATAGGGATATTGTTAAAATGTTTAATTTTATGCTAATGTAAGGGCAACTCTTTGCAGGATAGCGTGTCTAATAAAAAGATAAAAATTAAAATGTATCATTAATAAATTACAAATTTTTATTCTACATTTGTAATAGAAAGCCAACTAAATCATTTTAAATATGAAAAACCATTACATTACTTTCGCAAAATCATTATTCAGCAAGACTTCTATCGTTTTTGCGATTTGTATCATTTACGTATTCAGCGCTTTTGCTGATGACATTAAAATAAAACAAGGATCTCCAGAATTAAAAGTTACTGTTAATACAAATTCTAAGTTAAAGGCACAGAATAGCTTTTCTACCCTTAGTTATAAAAATATTAAAACAGAAAAAGGAAATTTCTCAGAAATCTCAATTCCTGATTATGGTTTTTCTTTAAATATTGGTGATCCAAAATTACCTGTGCTGAAAAAACTTATTGAAATTCCTTTTGGCGCAAGTGTAAACGTGAAAGTAATCAGCTATTCTGAAAAAGAATATACACTTAGCGAACTGGGAATTGCAAATCCCCTGATTCCTGTTCAGCCCTCAGTTTCAAAAGATATTACCAAGAAAATGCCCGATTTCACTTATAACACATTAACATACACTGCAAACCAATACAATTCCGACGATATTGTTAGTGTTGAAATCATTGGCACAATGCGCGGCGTTAGGCTTGCACGACTGAATATCGCACCAGTGAAATACAATCCTGTTACAAAAAAAATCAAAATTATCAACGACATCGAATTTGAAATTACTTTTCCCGGTGCCGACCTGGCTTCAACCAATATTATACGCGAAAATACTTATTCTCCTTTCTTTGAAAGCATGTACAGTTCCACCCTGCTCAATTACAAAATAGATAACAGCAAAGATGCGCTAACTAAATATCCTGTAAAATATGTAATTGTCTCCGACCCGATGTTTCAAACTGCTTTGCAACCATTTGTTGCATGGAAAACAAAAAAAGGATTTAAAGTAATTGAAGCTTATACAAATAATATAAGTGTAGGCGCAACAACTACTTCAATTAAAAATTATATTCAGGGGCTTTACAATGCGGGAACGCCCTCAGATCCTGCTCCTACTTTTGTCTTGTTTGTGGGTGACATTGCTCAGATACCTTCATTCACTGGTACTACTGATAATTCTCACGTTACCGATTTGAATTACTGCGAATATACTGGCGATTTTATTCCGGAAATTTATTACGGAAGATTTTCAGCAACTAGTGTTGCTCAGCTTCAACCCCAAATTGACAAAACGCTTGAATATGAACAATATTTAATGCCCGACCCATCATTTTTGGATAAATGCATTATGATTGCTGGGCAAGATCCAACATTTGGCCCTATTAATGGTGATGGACAAATTAATTACGGTACCTCTACCTATTTTAATCCAGCACACGGTCTCACATCTTTTACTTATTTATATGCTGTTTCGGCAAGCAGCGCTTCTACTATCCGCCAAAAAGTTAGCGAAGGCGTTGGGTATGCAAACTATACTGCTCACGGCAGCTCTAGCGGATGGGCAGATCCTTCGTTCGGCGTAAGCGATGTTGCAAACCTTCAGAACAACCACAAATACCCACTAATGGTGGGAAATTGTTGTTTAACTAATAAATTTGACGATAATGTCTGTTTTGGCGAAGCCCTATTGCGGGCAAGCGGAAAAGGAGCTTTAGGTTATATTGGCGGATCAAACAGCACATACTGGGACGAGGATTTCCATTGGGGATGCGGATATAAAACTGTAGTTGTTAATCCAACTTATTCTGCCACTGGGCTTGGAGCTTATGACAAAACATTTCACGATCACGGTGAAGCACGCTCTCAATGGTTTGCCTCACAGGATCAGATGATTTTTGCAGGAAATCTCGCCGTTACCCAATCAGGTTCAAGTTTAATAGATTATTATTGGGAAATATATCATTTAATGGGAGATCCTTCTCTTATGGTTTATTTTTCCGTTCCTCCGGCAATTAACGCTACTTACACACCCCTTATTCCACTTGGAACAACTACCTTTACCGTTACTACCGAACCTTGGGCTTATGTAGGATTATCAATGAATGGCGTACTATATGGCGCTGGATTGGCCGACACCAATGGAATTGCAACATTAGCCATTACCCCTTTCTCTACACCCGGTACTGCTGATATTGTTGTTACCAAACAAAACAGAGCACCTTTTATCAGCACTGTTATTGTTGCATCGCCCACTGGCCCATACGTTTTGTTTAACAGCAAAACCATTCACGATGTTGCCGGAAACAACAACGGTCAGGCAGATTACGGCGAACCGATTACCATCGATGTGGTTTTGCAAAATGTTGGCGCAGCTTCGGCTTCAGGAGTAAATGCCTCCATTTCCACAACTGATTCTTACGTTACTATTACTGACAATACACAATCATGGGGAACAATTGCAAACGGTTTTTCTGCAACACAAAACAATGCTTTTACTTTTACTGTTGCTAACCAAGTTCCCGATCAACATTTAGTGGCTTTTGATATTACAATTACTGACAACAGCAGCCACACTTGGACCGGAACATTCAGCGTAATGCTTAATGCACCTGCACTTTCAATAGGAACCCTTACCATTAATGATGCTTCAGGAAATAGCAACGGAAGACTCGATCCGGGTGAAACCGTTGATATTATTATTGTCTCATCCAATGCAGGACATGCAGCTTCGGGAAGCACTATAAGCACTCTGACTTCTACCAATTCAGAAATAACTATTAACTCAGGCACTTCAAATCTTGGCGCTATGAATGTAGGAGCATCAGCAAATGCCACATTTAATATTACTGTTTCTCCCACCGCTATTATCGGATCCATTGCTGACTTGAACAACACACTCACGGCAGGATCATACAACACTCAAAAAACTTTTAATAAAATGATTGGACTGGTGGATGAAGACTGGGAAACAGGAACCTTTGCTAAATTCCCTTGGATTAACGGATTGTATCCTTGGACATTAACCACGGTATCTCCATTTGAAGGCGTTTATTGTGCTAAATCCGGAACCATTACCGACTTGCAGAATTCAGAACTATCTGTTACTTTTAATGTTCTTGCAAGCGATAGTATTTCATTCTACAAAAATGTTTCATCAGAAAACACATACGACTTTCTTCGTTTTTATATTGACGGTACTCAGTTAGCTGAATGGTCTGGCAATTCAGCATGGTCAAGAGTTGTATTTCCGGTATCCGCAGGGAACCACACATTCAAATGGTCTTACATAAAAGACCAGTCTGTTTCAAGTGGAAGCGATTGTGCCTGGGTAGATTACATCTTATTCCCTGCTATTCAAACAATTATCAATGTATCGGAATACAATGATCAGAATATTTCTGCTTCTTTTTACCCCAATCCTACTGAAAATACTGCAACCCTTAATTACTCACTTAATAAATCTGAAAACATTCTGATTGAAGTATATAATTCTATAGGGCAGAAAGTTGCAACTCTGGTTAACGAAAACAAAACTTCAGGTTTACATCAGGTGCTTTTCTCCACAGAAGGATTAAACTCCGGAATTTACCATTGCATTTTGAAAACATTTGATTCTTCAGCCGCTATAAAAATTATCATTTCTAAATAATATTTCATGAGAAAAGTTTTATTTCTGCTTATACTTCTTGCTGCAAGTATAATCTCCAGAGCCCAGTATTGGGTTGATATTTCATCGCAAACTCCTCAGAAAGCTTCAACACAGCTCTTATCATCTAACATTGATGAATCTGTTATTAAGTTTTCAATATCCGGATATTCTTCGCAAACGGTTACTACACTTTCAGGAAATTCCATTATTCCCGAAATTGAAGGAAGTACAAGAATACTTGAGGCTTCTGCTCCTGATTTGCCTAAACTTTCATCTTCACTTATCATCCCGGATAAAGATGCCATGAAAATTGAAGTTATTTCTTCCTCATTTGTAGAATACACGAACATTATGATTGCTCCATCAAAAGGAAATTTTACCAGAGACATCAACCCTTCATCAGTACCTTACACTTTTGGAAGTGCTTACTCTGAAGACGTTTTTTATCCAGGAAAACTTTGTCAGCTTGATGACCCTTACATCTTAAGAGATTATCGCGGACAAGCTGTTCAGGTTTACCCTTTTCAATACAATCCGGTTACCAAAGTTTTAAGAGTATATTCCGATATCACAGTTAAAGTGAGCAAAACTAAAGGCACAGGTATGAATCCCTTTATACGTTCAAAAGCATTAACTGCTGTTGATACTGAATTTTCAAAAATATATAAAGAACACTTTTTAAATTATCAAAATTCAAAATATACTCCCCTTGAAGAACATGGGAGCATGCTGATCATTTGCTATGATACATACATGAGTGCAATGCAGCCTTTTGTGGACTGGAAAAACACCATAGGAATTCCCACAGAAATGATTAATGTAGCTGCAGCTGGTGGAACTGCTGCTGCTATAAAAACTTATATTGCAAATTATTATAATACGCATGGACTAACATTTCTTTTGCTTGTGGGTGATGCAGCCCAGATTCCTACACTTACTGTAGCAGGTGGCGGTTCGGATAATTCCTACGGATATATTCTTGGCGGAACCTCTGACCATTATCAGGAGGTTATTGTTGGTAGGTTTTCGGCCGAAAACATTGCACATGTTCAAACACAAGTTAATCGTACCATTAAATATGAAAAAACGCCAAGCACCATTCCGGGATTATTCAACAAATGCATTTCAATAGGTTCTGATCAGGGTCCTGGCGATGACAACGAAATGGACTTTGAACACCAGCGAAATATCCTTACCGACTTAATGGCCTTTACATACACAAGCAAATATGAATTTTTTGATGGAAACCAGGGAGGCCAAGATGCCACAGGAAATCCAACTCCAGCACAAGTTGCGGTTCCAATAAATGCAGGAGCAGGAATCATTACATATACCGGACACGGTTCAGATAATTCATGGGGAACTTCAGGTTTTTCAAATACCAACATCACAACACTTACAAATACATCTGTATGGCCGTTTATATTTTCTGTGGCTTGTGTTAACGGTAATTTTACTGCAGGTACCTGTTTTGCCGAAGGCTGGCTCAGAGCTACCAGCGGAACCCAAATAACAGGTGCTGTTGCAACACTCATGTCAACAATTAATCAAAGCTGGAATCCTCCTATGGAAGGACAGGATGAAATGGTGGACATACTCACGGAAAGCACTGCCGGTAATATCAAACGTTCTTTCGGTGGAATTTCTGTAAATGGTCTGTTCAAAATGAACGATACCTATCAGGATTACGACATGACCGATACATGGACTGTATTTGGTGACCCATCAGTTATGGTTCGCACTGCTGATCCTATGACAATGTCAGTTTCGCACGATGGTACTGTTCCCGATGGCACGACTCAGCTTCTTGTAAGCAGCAATGTGGAAGGCGCATACATCTGCCTTACGGTTAATCATCAGATTATTGGAACAGGTACAATTTCCGGTGGAAGTACACTTATTTCTTTTAATGCACTTTCAATATCAGATACGGTTACAGTTGCCGGCACCGCTTTTAACTACATTCCTTATCTGGGAGAAGTTACCGTTTTAAATATTAGTTTACCTCTTGATGCACAATTATTCAAGATCATTTCACCCGCCAGTACTTACAACTGCGAAAACCTTTCAATTGTACCAAATGTTGTACTCAAAAATATGGGACTTACCACACTAACATCTGCTGAAATCAAATATACCTTTGATGGCGCACCTGTAAGTACAATTAACTGGACAGGAAATCTTGCTTCATTGGCTTCTGATACTATAAGTCTTGCTGCTATTATTCTATCCGCAGGAATCCATACTTATGAAGCCAATGTTACTTCACCAAATGGAGGAACCGATGGCAACAGTGCAAATGATTCCAAATCGACAAGCATAACTGTGAACAACATACCTGTTACTGCTGATTTTAGTGGAGACATTACCACTTTCTGCGAAGCGCCTGCGGTTATCAACTTCACCAATTTAAGCACAAACGCACTCAGCTATTTATGGGATTTCGGCGATGGTTCAACAAGTACGCAATTTAACCCAACTCATACTTACAATGCATTGGGCACTTACTCTGTCACCCTGACAGCCGATGCCGGAGTATGCGGAAATGCAGTTCATCCTATTGCTTCTTATATTAATATAGGAGCATTGCCTCCTACAGTTTCTTCCTCATACAGTTGTGTACCTGCCGCTCTGGATTTGTCAGCAACCGGTTCGGGTACTGTGAACTGGTATGATGCCGCTTCGGGCGGAAATTTGATTTTTACTGGCCAAAATTACACAACACCACTACTCAATACTTCAACCACTTATTATGTTCAGAATGTTGAAGCAAATTCTTCGGCATTTGGAGGTATGTTAACCAATTCAGGCACTGGCCAAAATTACAATCAAACCACTACCAGAGCCATGATTTTTGATTGTTACAAACCCTGTAAACTTATTTCAGTTAAGGTATTTGCCGTTGGTGCAGCCAATCGCACCATTGAATTAGAAAATAGTGCGGGAACAGTTCTTCAAACCCTCACTGTTGCAATTCCTGATGGAGAAAGTACTGTTGTACTGAACTTTGATATCCCCATAGGAACAAATTTACAACTTATAGGATCTGCAAATTGCAACTTATACAGAAACAATGGCACAATCGCTTACCCCTTCCAGATTTCAAATTTAATTAGTATTACAGCATCAAATTCGAGCACTCCTCTGGGCTATTACTACTTCTTTTACAACTGGGAAGTTAAACAAAATGATTGCGTAAGTGCCATGGTACCTGTTAATGCACTGATCAATCCGGAAGTGACTGCAAATTTTTCATACCAGGAAAGTAGTTATACTTTTAATTTCGCAAACACATCCGTTAATGCAGATTCTGTTTACTGGGATTTTGGCAATGGCAACTACTCTTCAATGCACAACCCTTCAAACACATACAGCAGCAACGGAAGTTATACTGTAACATTGTATGCTTACAACAATTGCAACAGCGACACAATAGTTCAAACAGTTCATGTATCGGTTGGCCTTACTGAATTAATAGAGTCAAACGAAATTGTTATTTATCCAAACCCTATATCAAATCAATCGTTTATTAATATTGACCTGCCGAAGCAATCTTCATTAATAACTGTTTTTATATTTGATTTAACCGGCAAAATGGTCTCTTCTGTTTTTGAACACATTACCAGCTCACCGGGCATAGAAACATTTCGTATCCCTTTAATGAATATCAAACAGGGAATGTACATTGTTCAAATAAATATCGGAGGATTAAAAATCAATAAAAAATTGCTGATTTCCGAATAACAGATTATCTGTTTTCTTTATTCTCAGTTTAGACCTAAAGGAATTTGTTATTTTTGTAAACAATTGTGAAAAATAAAACTTTAATATTTTTACTTATCGGTTTAATGTGTATATGCGATTTATATGCACAAAAGCTGCAATTTGGACTTACTGCAAGAGCTTCTGCTCCACAGCTTCTGCTCACAAAAAGCAACTTTAACAAAAGCAATTACAAGTATATACCAGCAATAACTTCTGGAATTGGTGCAGGTGGAAACTATTATTTCAGTAAAAAATTAAATTTGTACTCCGGAATCAATTTACAACTCAAGTCTTATGCTGCTAGGCTTTACAATTTCAACATTTCTAATGTAGATGGATTTATTTCTCACAGGCCTATGTTTGCATCACTGGAAATGCCTATAATACTTAACTACGAGAAAAAAAGGAAGAAAAAAGATGATAAATATATCAATTATGGTTTTGGTGTAGTACTTTCCTATACAAAACCAATAATGACCACTGTTAGACAACGAGGGCCACTTTTTGACAATGTACCCGAACGAGATACACTTATTTCAGCTTTTCAGTCAAGTCTTGATAAAACCAGTTATTTTTCGTACGATTTGTACGCAGGAATTAAATTTGTGAAAAAAATAAAACAACGCAGATTATTTGAATGGGGTATTTCTTATCAGCATGCTTTAAAAAATTCTTCTAGCCTTACGGTAAATGGATATATACAAACATTAACCGATGCCAAAAGTTATGATGCTGTTTTTAACCCGAAACTTTCAAGTATTATATTACATATTACGTTTTATCCCAAACGATTTATTGTGCTGTAGTAAAACTGAATAATAAAAGTTTTATTCTTTCAATTATCCGAACAATATAGCTACTGCAACAAGTGCTGAAATAAAAACGAAATATATTAAAACCAGATAGTTCTCTTTTAATATAGTTTTCATGATGGTGTGTTTTTCTACAAAGTTATACTCAAATTGCTCTTGATTTCATCCGCATTTTTCGTGTTTTTTTCTCGTGGAATTTACTTACAACCAATAGGTAAAATGCCTATAATACCGATACTGAATTCGTAGTAGTCCAAAAAAAAAACGGACTCCAACGATTTCATGATTGGCATTTACCATACTACTAAGCAAGAAATAGTCTTTGGCCTATTTCTTACTAAGTATTGGTATAAAAAGGGGAAACCTGTAGGTGGAAATATTGTAATTTTTTTTAACAAGCAACAGCTTTTTAAAAGAACTTTTAACAAAGGAGGCTTCCCCCAATAACTATCCTATCCAAAATGCAACAACAACAATGGATACTACAAACATTACGTAAATCAGCAGATAAATGTTTTCTTTAATAAGTGTTTTCATGATTTCTATTTTTTAGAGTTCAGAATTGTAAACCGAATGATTCTTAAATTTTTATATAAAATTATCTCTGCTCCAAACAAAAAAAAAGCGTGAATAAGAGTATGGCGGAATATTTCAAGTAATCGGCAGTAATAAACAAGAAAGTGGTATTTTAAGTTTCATTGCTTAATCACGGAAATAACAAACCCTGTTGCAGTTCACGATATTTAATTTATAGCCCACTCATTTTGTGTACCTTTGCTGAATATTAATTACTGATTACATGTCTGCATTTAAACGTGTCCGGATGCATTATAAGCTTAGCTTTTATTCACTTTTGCTTTTATCAATGAGCACCTTGTTTTTTTCGTGCAGAATATGCAAAGGAAAACATACAAAAGCCATGTATGGTCCGCCATCAGCAATGTATCGAAACTCAACTCAAACTTATGCCAAACATTAAAAAGGATATCAGGGATGTCACTCTTCAAGAATTAACAGAATTTCTGATTGCTCAAAACGAAAAACCATTTCGTGCGAAACAAATCATGGAATGGCTATGGGTAAAAAATGTGATGCAATTCTCCGAAATGACAAATCTTTCAAAAGCAACACGTGAAATTTTATCAACGCATTTTGCTTTTTACACTATCGGGATTAAAACTATTTTAAAAAGCAAGGATGGCACCATTAAAACTGCATTTTCTCTACACGATAATGCCATAGTGGAAGGTGTACTTATTCCTTCGGGGAAAAGGGCTACAGCTTGCATATCGTCGCAGGCAGGTTGTGCCTTAGGATGCACTTTCTGTGCTACGGGAAAATTAGGTTTTTCAAGGAATCTACTGGCAACTGAAATTTACGATCAGGTGGTTCATCTTACTTCTATTTGCAAGGAAAATCATGAAACCGGATTATCGAACATTGTGTTAATGGGCATGGGCGAACCTCTTCAAAACTATAATAACGTTTTAAAAGCCATTAAAAAAATTACGGATCCCGCAGGGATGAATATTTCCCCAAACCGAATTACCTTATCAACAGTAGGAATCACTAAGATGATCCGAAAGCTGGCTGATGATAAAGTAAAATTCAATCTTGCCATTTCGCTGCATACCGCTGATGAAGAAAAACGCAACAAAATAATTCCCATCAACAAAACCAATTCTTTACAGGATCTGTCAGAAGCACTTCAATACTTTTTTAAAGTCACGAATACCCGCATTACTATTGAATATCTGATTCTTGATAAGTTCAATGATTCCCTTGCCGACGCAGCAAAATTAGCTGAGTTCTGTAAGGCCTTTCCATGTAAAATAAACATCATTCAATATAATGCAGTTCAGGGAACATCCTATAAAAAAGCCACAGAGAAAAGTGTAAGCGACTTTATTCGTTTTCTCGAATCGAAAAACCTTGTAATTAATCTCCGGAAAAGCCGGGGAGAAGATATTGATGCAGCATGCGGTCAGCTTGCAGGAAAAAATATGTAATATTCATTTTAGCTTTGCCTTAAAAACATTTCTATTTATAAATATATTTTCCGGTTGCCTCTATTATTTCAGATAAAGAACACTGAGTTATTGCGACAAAAGCCGGATTTTGATTTAAAAAAACAGACATTATGAATTCATCCACTTTTAGTATAAAAGGAACCATTGTTGATGTTGTAAACAACAGGATTTACAAAGGCTCTGTCGATATCGACAACGGGAAAATTTCTAAAATTACAGAATCAGATAATGATGAAAATATTTTTATTCTTCCGGGTTTTATCGATTCGCATATTCACATTGAAAGTTCAATGCTGATTCCATCGGAATTTGCCCGACTGGCAGTAAAACATGGAACAGTAGCTAGTGTTTCCGACCCACATGAAATTGCGAATGTACTGGGAATTGATGGTGTAAAATTTATGATTGCCAATGGCAAAAAAACTCCTTTTAAATTTTTCTTCGGTGCACCATCCTGTGTGCCTGCAACGCCTTTTGAAACTTCTGGTTTTTCGCTTGGAGTTAATGAAACGGAAGAATTATTGAAACGTGATGACGTTCATTATCTCGCCGAAATGATGAATTTTCCCGGAGTCCTTCATAACGACCCTGAAGTGATGCAGAAACTTGCTCTTGCAAAAAAATACAATAAAGTAGTTGATGGTCATGCGCCAGGACTTACAGGGAATGATGCCCGAATATATGCAAACGCAGGAATAACTACTGATCACGAATGTTTTACTACCGAAGAAGCTATTGACAAAATTAATGCAGGAATGAAAGTCCTTATCCGCGAGGGAAGTGCTGCAAAAAACTTCAACGAACTTATCCCTCTATTAAAGGATTTTCCTGATGATGTTATGTTTTGTTCTGACGACAAGCACCCAGATGATTTGGTAAATGGCCACATGAACCTTATTTATAAAAGAGCTTTGGCATTGGGTTTTGAGCCGTTGAGAATCCTCAGAACCCTTACAGTTAACCCAATTAAGCATTTCAGCCTCAATGTTGGTCTTTTGCAGCCCGGCGACGATGCTGATTTTATTGTTGTTGATAATTTAAATGATCTTACGGTTTTAAAAACTTTTATTCGGGGAAATCTTGTTGCCGAAAAAGGAAATTCATTCATTGAACCTATTAGAGAAGAACCTATAAATATTTTTAATGCTTCTGCAATAAAGGAAAGCGATATCCAAGTAAGCGCAGAAAAAGAAACTATTAAAGTGATTGGCGCTATAGAAGGTCAATTGATAACGCACATTCTTACCGAAAAAGCATTGATTGAGGAAGGAAAAATCATCAGCAATACGGACAATGATGTTTTAAAAATTGTAGTATTGAACAGATACACTGCCGCAAAACCCGCAGTTGCTTTTATCAAAGGTTTTGGCTTTAAACATGGAGCCATTGCATCGACCGTTGCCCACGACAGCCACAATATTATTGCGGTTGGAGTTAGTGATGCAGATATTGTAAACGCAATAAATCTGGTGATTTCAGAAAAAGGTGGAATTTCGCTTGCTGATGGTACCAAAAAGATACTACTTCCCTTACCTTTTGCTGGATTAATGTCGGGAAATGATGGAGAACTTGTTGCCGAAAAATATGAAACACTGAATAAAGAAGCCAAAATATTAGGTTCTAAATTTTCATCACCATATATGACCTTATCCTTTATGGCGCTACTTGTAATTCCTGAATTAAAATTAAGCGACAAAGGATTATTCGACGGCAATAATTTTAGGTTCACCACACTTTTTTTAAAATAAATCTTATTTTATTGTGTATTTATATTAAAATATTATATCTTTGTGCCAACTATTACAAAAAATCGATATGACAAAACAAGAAATTGATATCCGGAAACTGGAAGATGCCGCCAGCAGACTTAGGTCAATAGCCCATCCAATGCGAATAGCAATTATTGATCTTTTAGGCAACAACGCCAAGCTGAATGTAACTGAAATTTACACCAAGCTTAAAATTGAACAAGCTGCTGCATCACATCATTTAAACATTTTAAAAAGCAAAGGTATTCTTGCTTCTAAAAGAGCGGGAAAACAAACTTTTTACTTTCTAAAGCATGATGCACTGACTCAAGTAATTGATTGCATCAACAGGTGCGCAGGCTAAACAAATTTGCTTCATAATTTGTGTGAATGAACCCGGCACTATCTGAAAAGATAGCTGTTGGGTTTTTTGTTGTATACTTCTGCTTTATCTTAATTTATATTTCAACTTTCTATTTTGAAAAACCCTTCATATCAACCATTTATGAAGTGTCGTTGTAAAATAATTTAAAATATTTTTTTTATTCTAAATATTCATCGTTAATTTGCGATTAACTATTGCCGTTTGATAATAATGAGAAAAAAATATTTTTTAATTGCCGCTTCTCTCATATTGTGGCTTGTTGTATATCTCAATCTTAAGCCTGCCTCCGATTTTTTAATTGAAAACCTCGCAGGAATGACTCCGGGAAAACATTTAACAGAAGCGTTGCGGTTTTTTATTTTCGAAGTTCCAAAAGTGCTGTTATTGCTGACGCTAATTGTTTTTGTTGTAGGAATAATTCGCTCTTATTTTTCACCGGAAAAAACCAGAAAAAAATTAGAAGGAAAATCATTATTTACAGGAAATATTTTAGCTTCGCTCCTCGGAATTGTAACACCCTTTTGTTCATGTTCTGCAATTCCATTGTTTTTAGGATTTGTAGAAGCAGGCATTCCCCTAGGCGTTACATTCTCTTTTTTAATTGCTGCTCCAATGATTAATGAAGTGGCTATAATTCTTCTGTTTGGTTTGTTTGGATGGAAAACCGCTTTGATTTATATAGTAACCGGACTATTTATCGCCATTTTCTCAGGATGGGTAATTGGCAGGCTAAAACTAGAAAAGTGGATTGCTGACTGGGCAAGGGATAGGAGAAGTGGAAACAATGAAATTTTTGAAGAAAAGCTTAATTTTTCGCAGCGTATCACATACGGATTAAGCACCGTAAAAGAAATTATTTCAAAAGTATGGATATATATTGTGATTGGAATAGCTTTAGGCGCTGGTGCTCATGGATACGTTCCAGAGGATTATCTGGTATCATTAATGGGAAAAGATGCATGGTTTTCTGTCCCGCTTTCCGTACTTATAGGTATTCCTTTGTATTCAAATGCTGCAGGAATAATTCCAATAATTTCAGTATTGATCGAAAAAGGTGCATCACTTGGAACCGCTCTCGCATTTATGATGTCGGTAATTGCCCTGTCGCTTCCCGAAATAATTATATTAAAAAAGGTACTTAAAACTCCGCTGATATTAGTCTTTATTGGTGTTGTGGGTAGCGGGATTATGCTTGTGGGATATCTGTTTAATATAATTTTCTCTTGATTTTTTGATATAAAATATTAATCGTAAATTTGCGATAAACTAATAAATAAATATTAAATATGTCTATTCAATCAAAAAGCCTGGGTTTTATTGCGGAAAAGGATGAAGAATTAATTTCGACAATGGCAAAAGCCTTGGCACATCCAATCCGCATTAGCATATTAAAATTTCTGGCTTCGCAGGATTCATGCTTTTGTGGGGATATTGTTAACGAATTGCCAATTGCACAATCCACCGTTTCGCAGCATTTAAAAGAATTAAAAGCTGCGGGATTAATTCAAGGGAATATTGAAGCCCCAAAAGTGAAATACTGCATAAACACTAAGAACTGGAAGCTTCTTCAAAAAACATTTCAAAAATTTTCTGAAAAAATAATTCAATCGACTAATTGTTGTTAAACCAAAATATTATGGAAATAAAAATTTTAGGCACCGGTTGCCCCAATTGCAAAAATCTGGAAAAAGCAGTACGATCCTGCATTGCAGAATTAAACATTAATGCTGCTGTTGAAAAAGTTGAAGACATTCAAAAGATAGTTTCTTATGGAATCATGCGCACACCGGGACTTGTAATCAATGGAAAAGTTGTAATTAGTGGAAGAATCCCTTCTTCAAATGAAATAAAAGAACTATTATTAAAAAATCAATAAATACAATTATGAAAAAAACACAATTCTATCTTTCAATTTTTATAGCGTTCATAATGCTTTCGTGCAATAGCACAGCAAAAAAAGAAACCAAAACCTCAGATAATGATTCTTTGAGTTCTAAAAAAGCAGTGGTGTATTATTTCCATGGCGACCGCAGATGTAAAACCTGTATGGCTGTAGGCGAAATTGCTGAAAAATCAGTAACTGAAAATTTCAAAGGAAACACGGATGTAGTGTTTAAAGAAGTAAATACCGACCTTAAGGAAAATGCTGAAATTGCTGAAAAATTTCAGGTTAGTGGTTCTGCACTGGCGATATTATTTAACAAAGACAATAAGGAAACCATTGAAGATCTTACTGATTTTGGATTTATGTATGCGCTTACAAACCCCGATACCCTAAAGGCTACAATTGTAAATAAAATTAAAGCACATTTATAAAATGAAAAAACTATTCATTATTTTATTTTTGTCAGCAGTTTCTTTTTCTTTCGGAAACCCAACCACAGAGCCGCATCTCGACATTTACTATTTTCACGCAACACACCGCTGCCCAACGTGTTTAAAGATTGAAGCCAATGCAAAAAAAACAATTGAAACTTATTTTTCGGATAAAGTACTTAACAATACGATAATCATCCACATGTTAAATTTTGAAGAACCCGAAAATGCTACATTGTTTAACAAATTTGAATTGTATTCATCCTCGCTGGTATTAAACGCTGTGGATAAAAACGGAAAAGAAACAGTGCTGAACCTAACTGATTTTGCATTTACAAATGCGTATGATGAGGAAAAATTTATTGTCGACTTCAAATCCGCTATTACTACACAACTTGAGTTAATTAAATAAGATGGAGTTTTTGCAACATTTATATGAAAATTCAAATTTCCCGCTGTTAACTGCATTAATTTTGGGCTTGATGACGGCGCTAAGCCCATGCCCGCTAGCAATGAACATTACGGCAATTGCATTTATTGGGAAAGATATTCAAGAAAAGAAAAAGGTATTTATTAATGGATTGCTTTATACTCTAGGAAGAGCAATAAGCTATTCGGCGCTTGGTTTTGTATTGTATTTTGGGGCTAGCAAATTTCAAATCGCACGTTTTCTTCAGCTTTATGGTGAGCGTTTTATTGGCTTTCTGCTGCTTGCAATAGGAATATTAATGCTTGATATCATACATTTTCGTTTGCCCGCATTTGGAAAATTATCGGAGTCTGTTTCAAAAAACAAAAAAAGAAAAGGATTAAGTGCATTGCTATTGGGATTTATTTTTGCACTGGCCTTTTGCCCTTCGAGTGCTGTTTTTTATTTTGGAATATTAATTCCAATGACGATTACGGAATCAAACGGGCTTTGGCTTCCATTAATTTTTGCAATAGGAACCGGCCTTCCCGTAATAATTATTGCATATCTTATTTCGTTTACCGTTTCGGGCGTTGGGAAATTCTATAAACATATTACTGCGGTTGAAAAATGGGTTCGGCGAATTACGGCTGCCGCCTTTATCATTGTTGGCATATACTATATTTATATTTTTTATTTGTAATTCGAATATTATAATATTTGCGTTATGGATGCTAAGAAAAAAAGGTTGAAATTTCTCGACAGGTTTCTGACCCTGTGGATTTTTATCGCCATGTTTGTCGGTGTATTTTCGGGATACTTCTTTCCTGCTATTGCTGGTTTTTGGGAATCATTGAAATCTTCACCAGATAGCACCACCAATATTCCTATTGCCATTGGCTTAATTCTTATGATGTATCCGCAATTGGCAAAAGTTAAATATGAAGAATTGGGCGGGGTTTTCCGTAATTTTAAAATACTTGGAATTTCGCTGGTACAGAACTGGATCATTGGCCCAATAGTTATGTTTGCCTTGGCCATTGTATTTTTTAAAATTTTTCCCGGCGAAAACAATTCCAATTTGCCCTACATGTATGGAATAATTATGATTGGTCTTGCGCGTTGCATTGCCATGGTGATTGTGTGGAATGAGCTTGCAAAAGGCGATACAGAATATTGTGCGGGACTTGTTGCATTCAATTCTATTTTTCAGGTTTTGCTTTTTTCGGTGTATGCTTATCTCTTTATTGCAATACTACCAGGCTGGTTTGGAATACCAACAAATTCTGTTGTAGAAAATATCACCATTTCTCAGATTGCAAAAAGTGTATTTATTTATCTCGGCATTCCTTTTATTGCAGGCTTTTTAACGCGATTTATTTTAATCCGTGTGAAAAACAAAACGTGGTATAACACCAAATTTATTCCTAAAATAAGTCCAATAACATTGATAGCGCTGCTTTTTACTATTGTCGTAATGTTTTCGCTTAAAGGGGAATACATTGTTAAATTGCCTTTTGATGTGGTGATGATTGCAATTCCGCTTACCATCTACTTTTTGGTAATGTTCCTTCTCTCATTTTATATGAGCAAAAAAGCCGGAGCAAGTTACGAACAATCAGCTACGCTTTCGTTTACTGCAGCAAGTAACAATTTTGAACTTGCCATTGCAGTAGCCATTGCAATATTTGGCATGAACTCAGGTGAAGCTTTTGCAGCAGTTATAGGCCCTTTGGTTGAAGTTCCTGTAATGATTGCCTTAGTAAATGTTGCATTTAAATTGAAGAAAAAATATTATGTTCAATAAGCTTTGAAAAATGATTTTTTCACCGGAACAATTGAAAGCGCCGCTGGTTTAGTGCCGCTGGTTTCAACTTCATGGAGCACTTCGGATATTATAGGAACATTGAAAGTCCGCTGGTCCATTGGGCGGAATAATTATGCCGTAAAACCAGGTTTGTATGCCACAGGAAATCCTGATGAACATTCAAATGTATTTGTTTCCGCAAATTACAAATTGAGTTTTGATCATCTTCGACGCGCTTTAAAAGGAATAAATGCATGGATTCTTGTTATCAACACCAAAGGAATAAATGTGTGGTGTGCGGCTGGTAAAGGCACTTTTGGAACTACTGAATTATCAAACCGAATACGTGCACACGAACTCAGGAAAATTGTAAGCCACCGCAGAGTAATCGTTCCACAACTTGGTGCAGTAGGCGTTTCTGCTCACGAAGTAAAAAAACTAAGTGGTTTTAATGTTGTTTATGGCCCTGTAAAAGCTAGCGATATCAAGGGTTTTGTAGATGCAGGAAATAAAGCAAGTGCCGAAATGCGTAAAATCACTTTTCCATTTATCGAACGCTTAAAACTGATTCCTGTTGAATTATCATACGGAAAATATTATTTACTCTTGATTCCCGCATTATTCTTTATACTGTCAGGGATCAGCAAACATGGTTATTCCATTGATAAAGCTTGGAGTAAAGGCGCAGTAGCAGTTCTAAACTTATTTTCAGCCTATATTGCTGGTTGCGTGCTTGCCCCGGCATTGTTGCCATGGCTGCCGTTTAAACGATTTTCACTTAAAGGCCTTTTAATAGGATGGTTGATTTCCGCATTACTATTTTATTTTAATTTATTAGGAAATTCCATTGAAGAAAATATTTCATGGTTGCTTATCAATGGTTCCCTTTCTTCATTTCTTGCCATGAATTTTACCGGAACATCAACGTTTACCTCGCTTTCGGGCGTTCAAAAAGAAATGAAACTTGCACTTCCAATGCAAATAATTGCGGCTG
>JBBQSF010000034.1:0-24175 GCA_038214085.1 Bacteroidales bacterium
TTTCCTATTATTTTTGCTCTAAATCTCCGATCCCTCTCCCCCCCCCCCCCCAGCCCACCGCCCCCCGCGCGGCGAGCGGCGCTTTTGTTTTGCCTTATTGCACGCGACAGGAGTCGCGCACGAACCAGCTTTAACGCGCGCCATCCGGGGGGCTATGGAATGCGCCTATTATGGGATCATATACCCGGCCGTTCATGCCAATAAGAAAAAAATAATCAAATTCACTATTTATTAGATTATTAATAATAGGCTAATTTAGTAACAATAATTAATATAAAACTGTTGGTCGTATGGTTTGTAATTTATTTCCAAAGCTTTCTTCATATCTTCGCATGCTCCAGTTTTATCTCCCATTGCTTTTTTTGCCTGTGATCTATTCCAATAAGCAATAGCATTATTAGGTTCGTATTTAATAGCCATGTTTAAATCATTGATTGCTTTTTGGTATATAAAATTAGGAGTATCTAATAACTCATCACTAATAATTGAATCAGGGTACTCCTTCCAAATTTTAGTAATTATAAGATTCGTGCTATCGGAATAAATCGCCTCCCACATTAAAGCTCTATTAATATATGCTCCAGCATATGTGCTATCAATTTCAATTGCTTTAGAATAATCCTTAAATACTTCTTTTGAATCTTTTGACAAATATGCTTTAGCCGTTCCTCTTTCACAGAAAATTTCCGCATTTATTAAACCTAATTGAATAGCCTTGTCGAAGTTAAATAATGCTTGGTCAGCAGTTTTGAACGACATTACAAAAATAAGTCCTTTGTAATAATAAGCTTCAGCATAATTGGAATCAATGGCAATAACTTTATTAAAATTACCATATGCTTCGCTATATTCTTTAGCGTTATAATTCTTTACACCATTGGCAAATAATATTTTAGCAGAATCAATCTGAGCAAATATTTTAGCAAAACAAAAAATCATAAGTATAAATGCAATTAATATTTTCCTCATTTATTTTAGGGTTTTAAATTAGTTGCCCAATTTGTAAATATTGTTAATCATTTTTTGAGTATCAGTAAATTCCAAAATACCATGTTTTGTTCGATTATCGGTTTGTTGAGTTAATCCATAACATCCTGCCCAATGTGACACCCATTCTCCTGCATGTAACCCGCTCGCTCGGATTTGCAATCCGAGTGTATTTTAATTCCATTTATTAATCCATTTCAAATGTAATTATTTTGTTTATTTAATTGAGAAAAAAATTTGTGTAAATTCCAAATGCTTTTATACGAGCACTCGGATTGCAAATCCGAGCGAGCGGCGAGCGGCGCTTTTGTTTTGCCTTATTGCACGCGACAGGAGTCGCGCACGAACCAGCTTTAACGCGCGCCATCCGGGGGGTTTCATTTTATAACTGTTTTTTCTAATTTTATCGTGTGTTTTGCTGTGCAATATAACACTACTTTAACCATGGGTAATTACTAAAATCATTTAATTCCTCCCAATCTTCAATTGGAACCCCATATTCTTCAAATGCTTGTTCTTTACAGATCTGTACACTTTTTTGAAAGTAGTCTTTTATTACTTTATAATTTTCACATATATATATAGCTGCTCCAACATTTGGAAAGTCTTCATCAATAATAAAAGTAAAGTTATTATTATAAGCAATATGTTTTTTAAATTCCATAGCTTTGTCTTTATATGGGAGTTGATTAGTTCTTTACCATTTTTGATTTTTAAAGAAATGCAGGTGCTCGCCTTCGATAGCATCAATCCATTTTTTTCCATTAAACTTTTCAAGATGAAAATGAGGATCAAAACCGTGAGGTTTTTGATTATTCATTCTAACCCTATTAAACCCCCGCTCGCTCGGATTTGAAATCCGAGTGTATTTTAATTCCATTTATTAATCCATTTCAAATGTAATTATTTTGTTTATTTAATTGAGAAGAAATTTTGTGTAAATTCCAAATGCTTTTATACGAGCACTCGGATTGCAAATCTGAGCGAGCGGGTAAATTTTATATAAAATTTTTATTATGCCCCGTCAATTCGAGTTTTTCTATCGTCGTTTCTCGATACCCGCATACATTTTTATAATTGATTAATATATAGGAGCGGAGTCGAAATGACGATAGAAAAAGTATCGAGAATAGGGGCACAACAATTTCGTGTTTTAAAATTTAAACAACCTCTAATGAAGCGAAAATAAATTCACTATCTTTGCTTTACAAAACTAACAGTATGCAACGTATCGCCGTTTTTCCCGGATCATTCGATCCCATTACACGAGGCCACGAATCGGTTATTGTTCGCGCTTTGCCATTGTTCGACAGCATTATTATTGCCATTGGCGAAAACTCTGAAAAAAAAAGCTATTTCACTCTTGAAAAAAGATTGGAATGGATCCAGAAAACTTTTGAAAAATTTCCGCAAATCAGCGCTGCTTCTTATTCGGGATTGACTGTGGATTTCTGCAAAAAAGTAAATGCAACTTTTATTCTGCGAGGCTTGCGCACATCTGCCGATTTTGAATTTGAACGCGGAATTGGCCAAATGAACAAAAACATTTCAGGAATTGAAACCGTGTTCCTGCTTTCGGAACCCGAACACACTTCGTTAAGTTCATCAATAATTAGAGAAATTCATAAATACGGAGGCGATATTGCTTCTTTTGTTCCCGATGCTGTGGGCAATGCAAAATAATAATGCATTTGCCACGTTATTTTTTACAATACCCTGCCATGACATTCTGTAAAAAACTTTTTCTACTTCTTGCTTTAATTCCACTTTCAGTTTTTTCGCAAAAAACTACAATAACAGGTACTGCACCCGGCGCTCAGGGAAAAACAATACGTTTGGTTAAGTATTCTGATTTAATGACATATTCTGACACATGTATAGCCACAAGCACCATTGATAGCAAAGGTTCCTTTTCGATTTCGGTACCGCTTAAAGAAACCATTTTTTCATATCTTAAAATTGATTTTAATCGCGCACCAATTTATCTTGTTCCCGGAAAAAATTATCAGGTTAAAATTGATTCCATTGATTACGATGCTCCCGACGACAAAACAAATCCATACCTGAATCCTCCGGAGCTTAAATGCACTATTCTCTCCAATGATTCTAATGAACTGAATAATGCGATTACCAAGTTCAATTCAGAATACGATACTTTTGTTGCCCAACATTTTATTTCAATTTCACGAAGCAGAGACAAAAAAAAGCTTGACACTTTTAAACTGAAAATTCAAAATTCGTACAAGAACATTAACGACGTTTACTTTACAAACATTGTTAAATACCGCTTTGCAGCGCTGGAATATACTACACGGACCATTGGCGATAAAACGGTTTTGAAAAAATATTTTTCCGGACCGCCTGTACTATACGAAAACACAGCCTACATGGAGTTTTTTAATCAGTTTTTTGATGGGTACATTACTGCTGAGTCAAAAAAAATCAAGTTCAAAGATCTGGACACCACTATTAACAAGCTCGTAAGCTATACTGCTTTACTGGATTCGCTTGGCAAAGACACTACTCTTAAAAATGAAGTAATTCGCGAACTTGCGCTTCTAAAGGCTCTTGGCGAACTTTACGACAATCCGCTTTTCAATAAATCTGCCGTTCTTAAAATTATTTCCGATCTGGCAACACAGACAAAATTTGCTGCACATAAAAATATTGCCGAAAATTATTTAAAAACATACACACGATTAGCCAAAGATGCCTTTGCTCCAGAGTTTATTTTAAGCAACTTCAGCAATGAGTCCTATACTTTATCGGAATTTAAAGGCCGCTATGTTTATCTGATTTTTTGGTCTACTTGGTGCATCCCCTGCATATCGGAAATTGCATTGCTCGAAAAAATGAAGGCAACCTACGGTACAAAAGTTGAATTTGTAGCCGTTTCGTGCGACAAACAGTTTAATACTGCGTATTATTATTTGCAAAATAAAAAAAGCACTATTACAAATCTGTTTTGGGGAAACCAAGCCAGCCTTCTTGAAAGCTACAATGTAAAAACATTTCCGACCTATGTTCTTATTGGTCCTGATGGTAAAATTGTGGATTATCCCACCATTAAACCCAGCGTGAACCTTGACGCTTATCTTTCTTTTTTAACAGGAATAAAATCGAAATAGCAAACCTTCACTTTTTTAATAACTAAAGGTATTTCAACTTAGAAGTTGTTTAAAAATAAAACAAACGACAAAAATAGTGAAAATCAGTTTTTTCCCCTTCCGTGCCGATAGCTATCGGCAGCTATCGGAACTTAAGGGTGAATGATTTTCAATTACTTCCCTTTAGGGCTTAAGGGCAAAAAGTAATTGAAAACACCGAAAAAATAATATTTAAACAACCTCTGCACCTTCTCTATTGGAACCGTGATTATTTATTTTTCAACTTATTTTATCTGATTAAAGGAATTAATGGTTTCCACTATTGAAGCAAAGGAATTCTCGAGTGCTTTATTCACTTCTTGTTGCGACAACCACTCAACCTGAGTAATATTTTCTTCAGTTTGTGGTATAGGATTTTTGGTATCGCTGGTTTTCATCACATACCAGTATGTGGTTTTTAAAACACGTTCATCGTTAAGAATGTACGTATGCAAAGTGCAGGGCAAATCGCATGAAATTTTGAGGCCTGAAATTCCACATTCTTCATTCACTTCGCGCAAAGCAGCGTGGGGAATCTTTTCGCCATCCTCCACTTTCCCCTTAGGTAAATCCCATTTACCATTACGGAAAATAAATAAAATCTGATTTTTGTCATTCAACACCAAACCGCCAGCAGCTTTAATTGATCTGAAATTTTTTAGAATTTTTTTAGGATTTCCAATAATATGAAGGGTTTCATAATCCTCACATTTTTCAAAAGATAAAATTTCCAACATCATGGCTTTCTTTTCTGAAAAGTCAATTACTTTGCAGAAGCCACTAGGAATAGGAAGACTTTCTCTTTTGCCAATAAAAATTGATTTGTTGTTTATAAAAACTTTATACATTTGCAACATGAAGTTAAGTAAAGAATCCGCACTAAAGGTAGCAGAATTTTTATTGCAAATTAAAGCAATAAAACTCGAAGTTAAAAAGCCTTTTACCTGGGCTTCGGGATGGAAATCGCCGATTTACTGCGATAACCGCAAAACGTTGTCGTATCCTAAGATTCGAACCTATCTCCGGCAGCAGTTTGTACGAGTTATTACTGATGAATTTGGCATACCCGATGTTATTGCAGGTGTTGCTACAGGAGGAATTCCTTTAGGAGTTCTAGTTGCACAGGACATGGGATTGCCTTTTGTTTACATCCGCTCATCGGAAAAAGCGCATGGCCTCGAAAATAAAATTGAAGGTGTTGTTGAAAAAGGGCAATCCGTTGTTGTTGTTGAAGATTTAATTTCAACAGGTGGCAGCAGCCTAAATGCTGTGGATGCATTGCGCGCTGCGGGATGTAAAGTTAAAGGCATGGCTGCAATATTTACTTATGGCTTTGCTGTTGCTGATGAAGCTTTCGAAAAATCAAATTGCCCAGTGGTTACTTTGAGCAATTATGATTCGCTTTTAAAGCAAGCTGTTGAAAATTCATATATCCTTGAAAAAGATCTGGATCTTCTGGCTCAATGGCGTCAGGCTCCTTCGGAATGGGGAAAATAAAATAATTTTTTTATTAGCTAAACTGCAATGACCGAAATAAATAGCAATGTTGAACAAATAAATAATTCTGCCGAAATTATATATGCATTTCTGAGCAATTTGAATAATTTCAAAGAATTAATGCCTGAGCAGATTGAAAACTGGAAATCAACAGAAGACACATGCTCTTTCCGTATTAAAAATATGGCTGATCTTTCGCTGAAGTTAACTCAAAAAATTCCTTACAATTTAATCGTGCTTTCGCCCGAAGGAAAAACTCCATTTACCTTTGAACTGACTTGTTCGCTTGAACAAATAAGCGATTTAAAAACAAATGCAGTAATTAATTTTAAAGCAGACTTAAACGCAATGATGCTTATGCTTGCCAAATCACCTTTACAGAACTTTGTTAATGCTTTGGCAATGCGTTTAAAAAAGAAATTCGACAATTAATTATCAGGGAAAATAAACTGAATTTCCTTTTGCTCAAATTCTTTCCTTTTTCCCTTTCTATCCTGAATAATTAAATGTCCGAACGGCGACACACCAATTATTTTTCCTTCAAAACTTAGATTTTCTGATTTAAAATTCAACCAAGTATTAAACCCAAATAATTTTTCAAGGTACTCCAATTCCTGAATGCTCATGCCACCATTTAAAAGCTGACTGTATCTTTCATCGAGAAACAAACAAAGTTTTTTCAATAGAGATTTTACCCGAAATGATCTTCCCATAATATTTATAAGCGATACAGGGTTTGGCGCATCACTTTTAAAAACCTGCTGATTTATGTTTATTCCAATTCCCACTAAACTGAATTTAATCACAGATCCCGAGATATTATTTTCGATAAGAATTCCTGCAATTTTTTTGTTCTGATAATAAATATCATTAGGCCATTTGATAGCAACGTCGCGTTTAACAATACTTATAACAAAGTCGCAAACTGCTAAAGCAACAAAACGACAGATGGTATAATTGTCGGCAGCATTTAAAAATTCCGGTTTAATGTAAAAGCTCATTGCAATGTTTTTTCCATCTTCACTTTCCCACTTGTTTTTTCCAAGGCCCTTGCCATCAATTTGTGATTTCGAGAAAACCACGAGCCCTTCGTTGATAAAATCGTTTTTTTTAGTTAGTTCCTGCAAATAAGCATTTGTAGAATTAACCTTATCAAGCACAATTATTTTATTTCCAATAATGTTTTTTGAGCCGTTCATTTTAAAAATTTGAAATAATTTAAATCATTAATATATAGCATACTAAGAATTCAATTAAATTCCTTAAATTTGCATCTCCAAAATTAAACTATTTGATGGCGAAAAAACGAATAAAAAAAGAAACTCCGGAAAATTTATCCGAAATTATTATCAACAGTATTCAGGAAAAAAAAGGAAAACATATTGTAAGCCTTGATTTACGAAAACTCGATCATGCCGTTTCGGATCATTTTATTGTATGCTCTGGCAATTCCACAACACAGGTTCTAGCAATTGCTGATTTCATTCAGGATGAAGTATTTCTTGCCACAGGAACAAAACCCTGGCATAAGGAGGGAATGCTCAATGCAGAATGGGTTTTGCTTGATTATGTTAACGTAGTAGTTCATATTTTCCAGGAAACAACCCGTGAATTTTACAAAATTGAAAAACTCTGGGCCGACGCCGAAATCAAAGAAATTGAAGCAATTGATTAACACATAATCGATATAATAATATGTCAGAAAATCAAAATAATTTTCCTAAAAATAACAAACCTCCTATTTCTTCAAAAAAACCAGGAAAAGGATTCAATTTTTACTGGATCTACGGGATACTTGCTGTATTTTTTCTTGCACTTCAGTTTTTTAGCTGGAATGGCACAATGGAGACTATTACATTTCAGAAATTTGACAGCGATATGCTTTCAACTGGCGATGTTGAAAAAGTAGTTGTTGTAAACAAAGAACGCGTTGATGTATACATAAAAAAAGACAGCCTCAAAAAAGAAAAGTTCAGCAAAGTAAGCA
The DNA here is from genome assembly GCA_038214085.1 of Bacteroidales bacterium. Lineage (GTDB taxonomy): Bacteria > Bacteroidota > Bacteroidia > Bacteroidales > CG2-30-32-10 > JBBQSF01. Next base: position 7,618 of record JBBQSF010000034.1, read on the forward strand.
AAGGCGTTAGTGGCGGACTTAGCGAAGGTCCTCATTATAATTTTAACATCAGTTCTGATGAAACATTCCGACTGGATTTAAATGATGCCAAGGCAAGAATTATTGCAGCCGATACAGTAGGTAAAGCGCCAGTAGAACAAGCCAAAATCATCAATTACTGGCAAAAATTTCCGGTAGGTGTTGACACCGAAAGCAACTGGGGACGAGAAGCTCTTGGCTGGGTTCTGCCAATTGTACTTATGGTGGTTTTATGGATGTGGATTATGCGCCGAATGGGTGGTGGAGCAGGCGGTGGCGGCCAGATTTTCAATATCGGCAAAGCCAAAGCCCAGTTGTTCGATAAAGATACTTCTGTTAACATAAATTTTAATGATGTTGCCGGATTACAGGAAGCAAAAGTGGAAATCATGGAAATTGTTGACTTCCTGAAAAATCCAAAAAAATATACTGATCTTGGCGGAAAAATCCCTAAGGGCGCTTTATTAATCGGTCCTCCAGGAACTGGAAAAACCTTACTTGCAAAAGCAGTTGCTGGTGAAGCAAAAGTTCCATTTTTCTCTTTGTCAGGTTCTGACTTTGTTGAAATGTTCGTAGGCGTTGGTGCTTCGCGTGTTCGTGATCTTTTTAAACAAGCCAAAGAAAAAGCGCCTTGTATTATTTTTATTGATGAAATTGACGCTATCGGCCGTGCCAGAGGAAAAAATGCTATGACCGGGGCCAACGATGAACGCGAAAACACTTTAAACCAGTTGCTGACTGAAATGGATGGCTTTGGAACAAATGTGGGTGTAATTATTCTCGCAGCTACAAACAGAGCTGATATTCTCGACCGTGCACTGATGCGTGCTGGCCGTTTCGACCGTCAGATTCACCTCGAACTTCCCGACCTTGAAGAAAGAAAAGCAATTTTTAAAGTTCATATTCGTCAGTTGAAGCTTGACAAATCAGTAGACACAGACTTTTTAGCAAAACAAACACCTGGATTTTCGGGTGCCGACATTGCCAATGTTTGTAATGAATCAGCCTTGATAGCTGCACGTTATTCAAAAACCGCAATTGAAAAACAAGATTTCCTCGACGCCATTGACAGAATTGTGGGTGGTTTGGAAAAACGAAGTAAAATTATTACTCCAGAAGAAAAAAAGGTAATTGCCTTTCATGAAGCCGGACACGCTGCAGTTAGCTGGATGCTGGAACATGCTCATCCACTGATAAAAGTTACCATTGTTCCCCGTGGCAGAGCTCTTGGGGCAGCCTGGTATCTTCCAGAAGAACGACAAATTACCACATACGACCAGATTTTAGACGATCTATCTGCAACTTTAGGTGGCCGTGCCGCTGAGGAAATAATCTTTGGCCGCATTTCTACCGGAGCACTTAACGATCTCGAAAAAGTTACCAAACAGGCTTATGCAATGATCGTTTATTACGGACTAAATAAAGTGATTGGAAACCTGAGTTTCTACGATTCTTCTGGTGCCAGTGAATATTCTTTTAATAAACCTTACAGCGAGGAAACAGCTAAAACCATTGACAAAGAACTCAGTATTTTGGTTGAAATGGCTTATGGCAGAGCGAAAAAGATACTCTTTGAAAACCGTGAAAAGCTTGAAAAACTTGCTAATTTATTGCTCGAAAAAGAAGTTATTTTCCGCGAAGACCTCGAAAATATTTTTGGTCTGCGTTTATTTGAAAAAGATGTAGCGCTTAAAATTAAAGAAGATAAAGAAAAAGAAGATAAAGAGGAAGAAGAAAGGAAAAAAGAACTGGAAGCATCTAATCCTGTTGCTGAAATTACAACAGTTTTGGCGAATGCTGAAAATACTTCTGATACCCTCACCGTAAAATGATTCATTTATGGAAGAAAGTACATCCAAAGAAAAAATAATGAAAAAAATAAGGAGTGCCTTGTTGCATAAAACAGACAATCCTTATCATAACATTGACTTTGAGTCAGACATTTATCAGGAAATTACCGAAAGCCTTGATGTTACTTTTGCCACTGAGCTACTTAATGTTGCTGGAAATTTTGTTTATTGTGAATCAGAAGAAGAATTCACAGTAAATCTTAAATCGCTGATGATAGAAAATGAATGGTACACGATTTTCTGTACAGAAGAAAAACTGTCAGCACTTCTTGAAAAATCACATATTAAATTTGCTTCAGCAAAAGAAGATCTTCTTGAAGCAGAGGCAGGGATTACATCATGCGAATTTCTTATCGCACGACTAGGAAGTGTTTTGGTTTCATCGATGCACCAATCGGGAAGGAAAAATTTTGTTTATCCACCGGTTCATCTTGTTTTTGCTTATGCTTCGCAGATTGTCCCCGATCTAAAACAAGCATTTCAGGGAATTAAAGAAAAATACGGGAATAAACCACCTTCAATGATTTCCCTTATTACCGGGCCAAGCAGAACAGCAGATATAGAGAAAACATTGATTATGGGCGCTCACGGACCAAAAGAATTGTTCGTTTTTGTTGTTGACGACTTGATAATTAATGAATAAATTATGAATACCGATAACTGGGCTTGTGTTTATTCAACTGCATTTGATCATAAAGCTGAAATAATCAAAGACACATTAATACAAGCAGGAATTGATGCAGTGATTGTAAACAAACAGGATTCGGTGTATAAGTTTGGGGAAATTGAAGTATATGTAAATGTTAATGATGTTCTTAGCGCTAAACAAATAATAAATTCAACTGGCTTGTGAATAATTTAATTTTACGTACTATAACAGGAGCTGTTTTTGTAACAGTAATAATAGGATCATTACTTTGGAATTCCATTGCATTTGCCGCGGTTTTTGGCATCTTTACATTATTCGGATTGATAGAATTCTATTCGCTGATAAAAAAGCAAAATCATTCCCTTTTTTCTGTTTATGCAGTGATCGTAGGTTTTTTACTTTTTGCAGTTTCCTTTATTACTTCAGGGCGTTTTTTCCCTGGCGATTATTTTAAAACGGCCATAGCTTGCATTCTGGTGCTTTCGCTTGGAATATTTATTATTGAGCTTTTCCGTAGCAAGGAAAATCCATTTAATTCAATAGGTATATCTTTTTTGGGAATACTTTATATTGCAGTTCCTTTTTCGCTTCTTGTAAATATTCCGCAAATAAATCAACCAGAAAATTATTCTCCGGGAATAGTTCTTGGCTTTTTTCTGATTATGTGGTCAAACGATACATTCGCTTACATAACAGGAATGCTTATCGGGAAGAATAAACTGTATGAAAAGATTTCACCAAAAAAAACATGGGAAGGTTTTTTTGGCGGACTGGTATTTGCGCTGATAGTCGGATTTGCATTATCGCTAAAATTCGACAACCTCAGCCTTACACACTGGCTTATTCTCGCATTTATTATTGTAGTTACTGGTACATTGGGCGATCTCATTGAATCAATGCTAAAAAGAAGTTTGGGTTGCAAAGATTCGGGTAAATTTTTTCCCGGTCATGGGGGAATTCTCGATCGCTTTGACTCTATATTGATTTCAACCCCGTTTGTTTATTTATATTTAATGCTGTTTTTAAAATAAATTATGAAAATTCACAAAGAAGGTTTCCTGATCATATTTTTCAGCTTAATTCTGCTTTCAGCATTGGCATTTGTAAGTATTCTGCTCTGGCCTGTACTTTCCGTTTTTCATTATGTTTTATTTGGAATTGAATTTGTTTTTTTTATACTGATCATCTCCTTTTTCAGGATTCCATTCCGAAATTATTCTACAGGTTCAAACAATATTATTTCTCCTTGCGATGGGAAAGTAGTGGTAATAGAAGAAATAACTGATACCGAATATTTTCAAGACAAACGAATACAGATTTCTGTTTTTATGTCGCCATTAAATGTTCATGTGAACCGCTATCCTATTTCCGGAATTATTAAATATGTAAAATATTTTCCGGGAAAATATCTGGTTGCCTGGCATCCTAAATCGTCGACAGAAAATGAACGATTTTCGACTGTAATTGAGCATGAATCAGGAAAACAAATACTGGTAAAGCAAATTGCCGGTGCAGTAGCACGCAGGATTCGAAATTATGCAGTTGTTTCGAGTCAAGTTAAACAGTGCGAAGAGCTTGGTTTTATCAAATTTGGCTCTCGTGTTGACATATTGCTTCCTCCTGGTTCAAAAATATCTACTAATATTGGAGACAAAGTAAAAGGCGGAATTAGCATTCTAGCAGAAATATGATTTTGACTTTTTTTTAACATTTCTGTTCTGCATATACAGACATGCCAATTGTTTTATTTTATAATATTTTGATTGTCATATCAATAAAAAAGTATATATTTGCAATACCACACAAAAAGATATATGTTATGAAAAAGTTATTTTCTGTTATTTTTGTATTTGCACTCATTGGTATTTTCGGATTATCCTTAAATGCACAAACTACCGAAGTAAAAGGAACAAAAAAAGTTGCCGTTATAAAAACGGTTGTAGAGCGCAAACAAGCAACATCTATTCAACGTGTTTCTGAAACTGATCAAAACAATTCTGTTGTAAACGAAGTTAAAGAGACCCAAACCACACCTGAATCAACTACCATAGAAGAAAAACCAGTAGAATTAAAAAAGTGTGTTACAACAACTACCAATTGCCAGAAAAAATGTACAACTCCTTGTCACCAGCAACAAGGCACAAATGAAGCCGATAAAAAACCGGTCCCAAAATTTTAAGATTTTTATTAATTACAATACTTGCTGCCCAAAAAAGGCAGCTTTTTTTTGCTATAGCACCTTACATAATTCCTTTAAAGAAAAGATTTGAAAAGTAGGTTCAAATTCTATTTTTAGCTTTTCCGGATTATAAAAAACCTGATCAATACCAAAATCAGAAGCGCCCAATATATCCACTTCAATATCATCGCCAATCATAAGAGAAGCCTCTGGTAAAACACCTGCCTTATCAATAGAATACTGAAAAATGTGTGGGTTTGGTTTTTTGCATCCAACCTCTTCCGAAGTAATGATACAGTTAAAATATTTACCAAGCCCCGAATGTTCGATTTTCACAAACTGAACTTCACTAAAGCCATTTGTAATAATGTGAAGCCTGTATTTTTTGAATAAATATTCGAGCGCTTCTATTGCAAAAGGCATCAGTTTTGTTTTTAATGGACTGCGTTTTATGTATTCTTTCGACATGGACTCAGCAATGTCGCGGTTATTTACTTTAAAATCGGACAATGTCCTTTTGAATCTTTCTAAACTAAGAAAATCTTTGGTTACCGCTCCCTTACGATACATTTCCCAAAGCTGAGTATTGTGAACTTCATAAACATTAAAAAAATCATGTGGGGATTTAATACTGTATTCGGAAAGTAGAAAATAATCGTATAAATCCCTGAATGTTTCAGTAGTATTGGCATGAAAATCCCACAAGGTTTTATCAAGATCAAAAAATATATCGGTATAATTCTTCATAAAATAGCTGATAACAAAGTGCAAAAGTAATTTTTTTACGGATGTTTTATGCTGGTTTACCTTTCAAATTAAATTATTGTTATTTTTGCTTAATAAATCATACCTCTAATGAAAGTTGACCTCTTCATCCCCTGCTTTATTGACCAAATTTACCCGCAGACTGCATTTAATATGATAAAAGTGCTTGAAAAACTGGGCGTTGAAGTTAATTACAATACTGAACAAACCTGTTGTGGTCAGCTTGTTTTTAACGGAGGTTTCTGGGAACATGCAAAATGCTTGGGTGAAAAGTTTATCAATGATTTTTCTCACGACAAGCCTATTGTTGCACCTTCAGCCTCTTGCGTGAGTTTTGTGCGCAACTATTATCCTGAGATGTTCCACAACACAGCTTACCATCTTGAATATAAACAACTCCAAAAAAACATATTTGAATTTTCTGATTTTATAGTAAATGTATTAAAAGTAACAGATGTTGGCGCCCGCTTCAACGGATCAGTTACTTATCACGATGCCTGTGCTGCACTTAGAGAATATGGAATTAAAGAGGAACCCCGTTTGTTGCTCCAGAATGTTAAAGGTCTTGAAATTAAAGAAATGCCCGACAGCGATGTTTGTTGCGGTTTTGGCGGAACATTTTCTGTAAAAAATGAATCCATTTCTATTGCAATGGCCGAACAAAAAGTTCAACATTCCATTGAAACTGGTGCAGAATATATAGTTTCTACAGAAGCTTCTTGTTTAATGCATCTTGATGGATATATTAAAAAAAATAATCTTCCGATTAAAACCATTCATTTAGCTGATATTCTAGCTTCAGAAATTTGAATTTTAAGATAAAAGTTATTTTCTGTTTGGTAAGTTCAATTTTTTACTAAATTTACAACTTTAATTTCAATTCTAATCTATTAATTAAATCGTTTTAGGTTATAATTATAAATATTTTGTGTTATTATTTGTCGATATTACTAATTTATTTTAGCAACCAAATTGAAAAACATTCGTCATTAAACTAATGATTAAAACTTTAATTGGTATTGTATTTTTTGTTTTTGCTGCAACTATAAATTCGCTTGCACAGCCAATACTATCATTATCTGAACCTGAACTTAACTTAGGTACAATTGATGAAGCTCATGGAAAAGTATTTCATTCATTTTCAATATTAAATTCGGGAAAAGATACCCTGGTAATTTCTGAAATATCTGCTTCATGTTCATGCACATCAATTCAAAAATATGACAACAATCTTCCACCAGGTGTTATGGGAAAATTTGCAATAGAATTTAATCCTAAAAACATGAACGGTAAGTTTGGTAAAACGATAACGATTAAATCAAATTCACAAAACGGCGATCAGGAAATAAAAATTATTGGAACGGTTATTCAAGCAAATACTGCCTACGATTATTCTGGACCATTTTTTCAATACGGCAACCTGAAATTTTCTTCTCCAAAATTATCATTTGACACAATCCCGGATTCAAAAGTTGCAGTTGACTCCATTTTAATTGTTAATGTCTGGAATAAGAGTATAAAAATTGAAATAGACCCTTATACCGGCAACGCCAAGTTTTTAATGTCAGTTACTGAAATTGCACCTAATGGGTTTGCATATCTTGTAATAAAATATAATCCGACTCAAAAAACTGAATATGGAGATTTTACCGAACGCGTTCAACTCAATACAAATGACTCCCTAATGCAAAAAAAACAGATCAGCATTCGGGGTTATATAAAAGAAGATTTTTCTCTTTTGTCTGAAATTGAAAAAAAGAATGCACCAGTGCTTTTAATCGAATCTGTTGTTTTTGATTTTGGGGAAATTACACAAGGCAAAACAGTTGAAACAAGTTTTTTAATTGAAAACAAAGGCAAAAGCAATTTAATCTTCCGGAAAATAAAACCTGCCTGTGGTTGCACTTCATTAAATTCTGAGATCAAAGAATTAAAACCCGGCGAAAAATATACTTTGAAATTTAAATTCAGTTCACAGGGTAAATCAGGCGTTCAAGATAAAACTATCGAATTGATTACCAACGATCCGAAAAACCCAGTAAAAAAGCTTCACATTAAAGGAACCATCGGCCAATAAAAAAGTTAAGTTATGACACAACGATACAATTATTTTTTGCAGTTTTCAATTACGTTCATTCTATTAATTTTTGCAAATAACAGTATCTTTTCTCAGGCGCCAGGTTGTCCATACGTTAATGCTGGTGTGGATCAAACCATAGCTTGCGGATCATGTACCAACTTAACTGCAACTGCACTTCAAACCGGAGCAACCACAAGTTATGCCGTGAGTTCAGTTGCCTATACACCGCCATACCCATACAACAGCGGATCTGCAATTATGGTTGGTAGCGATGATATTTGGTCCGGACTCATTAATCTTCCTTTTAATTTTTGTTTTTTCGGAACATCTTACAATAAAATAGTTGTTGGCGCTAATGGTATTGTTTCTTTTGCCGCGGCCAACGCAGGGGCTTATTGTGCTTGGTCTTACACCGCATCTTGCCCAAACTCTGCAATTTGTGGCACAAGTTCGGGTCCCTATATCATGGGCCCTTTTCATGATATTGACCCGGCCGTAGGTGGAAGTATTTACAATTCAACAGTTCTGGGCACATACCCCTGTAGAACATTCGTTGTAAATTATTATCAGGTTCCTATGTATAGCAGTGCATGCAATAGCATGAAAGCAACGCATCAGATTGTACTTTACGAAGGCACTAATGTTATAGAAGTTTATATTCAAAGTGCTCTATTATGTAGCACTTGGAATGCCGGAAATAAGTGTATCGGGATTCAGAATGCTGCTGGAACAGTTGGGTATTCGCCTCCAGGAAGAAATACGGGTGCATGGTCGGCAGCCAACGAAGCCTGGCGTTTTACACCAAACGGTACTCCAAATTATACTCTGGCATGGTATCAGGGCGCAACGCTGATTGGTTCAACAGCTACCATTAATGTTTGCCCTGCAACCACCACCACATATACTGCTCAGGTTACTTACACAAACTGTGATGGGGCACAATATACGGATCAGGATCAAATGGTTGTTAACCTTAGCACTCCAATAGTAACTGTTTCTCCAACAGCTTCAACTGTTTGCAGCGGCACACCAGTAACGATCACAGCTTCAGGCGCAACCACATATTCATGGAGTAACGGGGCTTCAGGCAGTTCTATTACAGTTTCACCTACATCAAATACAACTTATACCGTTACCGGGACTTCTTCAGGATGCTCAAATACGGCATCATCAACCATAACAGTGAATTCCGGGCCACCTGTGAGTGCAGGCTTGCCCCAGACAATTTGCACAGGAAACTCAGCAACATTAACGGCTACAGGAGCGACAACATATAGCTGGAATACTGGCTCTTTAAATCCAAGTATTACGGTATCCCCTGCAATCACGACCATATATACAGTTACCGGAACAACTGCTGGTTGTACCGCTTCCAGTAACATAACTGTTACAGTTGCTTCAGGTGTTACAGCAAATGCAGGAGTCGATCAAACAATATGCAACGGCGAAACAGCGGTATTATCTGCTAGCGGTGGTGCCACATATTTATGGAGTAATGGAGGTGGAACAGCATCAGTTTCAGTAACACCTTCAAGCACTTCAACTTATATTGTTACAGCATATTCGGGAGGATGTAGTGGTACTGACAACATTACTGTAAATGTTAACCCTATTCCAACTGCAAATGCAGGTATCGATCAGACAATTTGCGAAGGACAATCTGCAACACTTACAGCAACGGGAGGTTCGACTTATTCGTGGAGTACAGGCGGCTCAACCAATTCAATAATTGTAAATCCAACTTCTGCAACAACTTATACCGTAACAGCTTACAGTAGTGGATGCAGCGACTCGGACGATATTACAGTAAATGTAAATCCGGTTCCAATAGTAAGCTCAGGTTCTGGGCAAACCATTTGCCCAGGTAATTCAGCTACCTTAACAGCAAGTGGTGCGACATCTTATTTATGGAGTACAGGTTCTACAAATACCAGCATTACTGTTTCGCCAGCAACTACAACAATATATAGTGTCACAGGCACCAGTTCGGGTTGTTCTGCTTCAAGTAGTGTAGGTGTTTCAATAGGATCAAATATAACAGCTGATGCCGGATCGAACCAGACCATTTGTGTAGGGCAATCAGTAAGTCTTTCTGCAACAGGAGGAACTACATTTGCATGGAGCAATGGTGGAGGAACCCAGAATATATCTGTTTCACCATTAACAACAACTACATATATTGTAACGGTTTCTGCAGCAGGATGCTCAGGAACAGATAATGTGACTATAAATGTAAATCAATTGCCTTCTGCAAACGCAGGGACAGATCAAATTATCTGTCAGGGACAAAGTGCAAACCTCACAGCATTTGGAGGAATCAGTTATTCATGGAGCAATTCTGCTCAAACCCAGAGCACAAATGTAAGCCCGGCCTCAACTTCAACTTACATCGTTACGGTTACTGACGCAAACACATGCAGCAATACTGATGATATTCAGGTAACAGTTAATCCTCTTCCTATTCCAAATGCAGGACCTGACAAGGCAATTTGTTCGGGCAGCAGCACAACTTTTAACGCAAGTGGTGGAAACGACTACGTATGGAGTCCGGGAACCGGACTTAATAATACCAACATTTTCAACCCTACTGCAGATCCTTCAGTAACTACAAACTATACAGTTACAGTTACAGATATTAATGGCTGCACAGCATCCGACCTGATGATACTTACTGTTAATAACCTTCCAAATGCTAACGCAGGTAATGATGTAAGTATTTGTCAAGGACAATCCACCTCTCTTTCTGCTTCTGGCGGAACAATATACAACTGGAGTCCATCAGCTGGTCTATCAAATGCTTCTATTTCAAGTCCAAGTGCCAATCCGGCCAATACAACTACTTACATTGTAACCGTTACTGATGCCAATAGTTGTAGCAATTCGGATAATATTACTGTTACTGTAAATCCCAATCCAACCTCTACATTTACTGCTACAAATGCAATATGTGTTGGCTCTGATGCTACAGTAACATATACCGGTACAGCAAGTACTGGTGCAACTTATACCTGGGATTTTGATGGAGCTACTATTATAAGTGGTAGTGGACAGGGTCCTTATCAGATATCATGGGCTAACCCAGCAACGTATAATATCAGTTTATCTGTTTCCGAGAATGGTTGTAATTCTTCCTCAACCACCGTTCCGGTTATTGTAGACAGAGTTGTAGCAACAATATCGGTAACTAATAATATTAGTTGTTACGGATTATCGGATGGTGCTGTTTCCGTGTCGCAAACTGGCACTATTCCATTTATATACACATGGAATCCGGTTCCGGCTGGATCTGCAGGACAAACAGCAACTGGTATGTCCCCTAATATTCAATATACTGTTACCGTTACTGATAATTATGGATGTAATGATGTAAAATCTATTACACTAACAGAACCTCAACTGTTGACACTTAGTGTGAGTACTCAAGATGCGTTGTGTTATGGTGACCATAATGGTTCTGCATCAACAACAGTAAATGGCGGAACGCCAACCTACGACTATTCTTGGTCACCATCAGGGACAGCAGGAAATGTACCTAATGTTAATAACCTTGCAGCAAACAATTACTCACTAACCGTCACTGATCAAAACGGATGTATAGCCACTAACAATTTTAATATTTCTCAATCACCTCTGCTTACATATACATTTACTTCCCAAAATATTACTTGTAACTCAGGATCTGACGGGTCAATATCAATTGATCCTTCAGGCGGAAATTCAACTTACGCATATATCTGGTCTCCATTAATATCAACAGATTCCTTTGCAAGTGGATTAAGTGCAAATACTTATAACATTGTTATTACAGATCATAACGGATGCGACACTTCGTTAAGTATTACATTATCGCAACCTGATCCTATCGTTTTATCAACAACAGGAAATGTATCGATATGTTTGGGCCAAAGTACTGTAATTGGAGCCAATGCAACAGGAGGAAGTGGATCCTATCAGTTTACCTGGGATAATGGACTTGGAAATGGAAATAGCTTTACGGTAACCCCATCTGTTACTACAACATATACCGTAAATGTAAGTGACGTTAACGGCTGTACTGCTTCGTCTCAAACCCTTACCGTTTCAGTTTCACCTACTATAAGTGTAACTCTTACTGCTTTACCAACGGCTATCTGCCTGGGCGACAATACTGTTTTAACAGCAAGTGCAACTGGAGGAAATGGAAACTATACCTATACTTGGGATAATTCAATAGGTGTTTCAGGTTCTCAGCAAACAGTTAATCCTTCGCAAACTACTACCTATATAGTAACAGTAACCGACAACTGTAATTCGCCTCAAGGCACTGACGATATAACTGTAATTGTTAATCCGCTTCCTACAGTAAGTTTTTCTGCTGATGATACTGAGGGCTGTGCACCTGTTTCTGTTATTTTTACAGACAACAGCAATCCTACAATTCAAAGCTGGAACTGGAATTTCGGGGATCCAAATTCAGGCATTAACAATACTTCCACCCTGAATAATCCTGCACACGTTTTTACAGCCCCCGGCAGCTACTCAATTTCTTTAAATGTTACTACAAACAATGGTTGTTCAGGTTCACTTACAACCCCAAATATGATTGAAGTATATCCTGTTCCGGATGCAGCTTTTACCTTGTATCCACCCACTGGATCAACCCAAAACCCAACAATTTATTTTGACAATTATTCTTCAAATACCGCTTTCTGGAACTGGAATTTCGGGGATCCGTCAAGTACAACAAATACTTCTTCTGATCCTGATCCGCAACACACTTATGAAAGTTATGGAACTTATACCATTTGGCTTATTGTTGAAAGTGCTTATGGCTGCATTGATTCAACTTCGGAAAATGTTTTCATAAAACAGGATTTTACATTATTTTTTCCAAATGCGTTTACACCCAATGGCGATGGTGACAATGACGGTTTCAGGCCAGAGGGTGATGGTGTGGATTTAAACCATTTTGAACTTTACATATTTGATAGGTGGGGAAGTGAAGTTTTTCGAACCAATGATTTTTACCAACCTTGGAATGGGAAAGTTCAAAACAGCGAAAAGTATGCAGAAGTTGCAGTTTATACTTGGATTTGCAATGTCCGTGATGTGAATGGAGAAATGTATATGTTTAATGGACGAGTGACTTTGGTGAGATAAGATCTATTGCCCTGACTTCGACAGTTTTATTTTATTAATTTCATAAAATACACATCTAATTATTTGGTCAACAGGATATTTTTGAGCAAACAATAAAGGTACTCGATGAGAAGCAAATGGTCGATTTTTTACTTTTCAATGTTGAAAACATCCTAATAAATGGCACTCAACTGATATTGGATAAAGTATTCAAATTTATAGGTTTTGATAAGTTGAACGATGATATGCTGAATCATTTGGTAACAGCTCATCAAAGTCAGGTGATAAGGAAAAACTTAAGCAATTTGATATTTACTTTGTGAAGTATTAACTCAGGTTTTATTTTTTTATTAATCCCTCAAGTATTTCTATTCTTTTTTCAAGTTCAATATTCTTCTCATTTAATTTTGTATTTTCTTGATAAAGCGTTTCAATATGCTTTTGCTGTTCTTTTATTGCTTCAATCGTAACAGGAATCAAACCATTATAGTTTACTGTCTTAATAGTCATACTCTGATTTGGAGTTGTATTGGCTCGAGATACATTTGTTGTATGTATTGTTTTTTCTATCACCAACTCAGGAAAAACCTTCTCTACTTCTTGAGCAATAACACCATATTGATGTCTCGGATTTAAAGTGTATTCTTTGAATTTTTCAGTATTATAATCATATTCATATCCACTTATTGATAATAACTTATCTAAAGAGCTATTAAGTTTTTTAATATTTTTCTTAAGTGTTGAATCCGATGAATAATATGAACCTGAGCAATAAACATCGCCATCAAAATAACCAGCCCAGCCAGTATATGTAACTTCCTGACCGTGCACTCCAATTCCAGATGTTAATGCAGATATTCCTCTGACTCCAGCTCCGCTTGAATTTGTTCCATTATATTCACCTTGTACTCCTGGATAAATTGTAGCACCTGACAATACTGATCCAAAAACGCCACCACCGTTATAGCTTGTGTATCCATTTACTGCCCATTGAAGTGTTGCTGACAAAGCTGTAGCAATAAACATATCCCCAGCCATTAAAGGAGCAGTTGTACCACAGAAAACTTCACCTATACTACTTAGCCAAACTCTAGGTGTTCCATTAGTTGAAAGCGCCAATTGATTAACGCCAAAATGGTACATTCCAACATCGTTATCACTGACAAATGAAAATGACGGAAGTGCAGCCGTGCCATCTACACCCCTAGCATGACCAGTTGAAACAACTTGAAACAAATCCCCATTTCCTACTGTAAATAGTGCCGCCGGAGTATTATCTGCTATTCCAACATTTCCGTTAGGAATTATTGTCATCTTTTCTGTGAAAGCATTGTCATTATTTGTCCAAAATGTTAAATCTCCTGAAATATTCGGAATCGTACCTGTACGAATATTGCTTTGTATCATTCCAGTTTTTCTCTCGTTTGCAACTTGGCTTGCCCCAAAAATTAAAAAACCAGCAGGATCTCCAACAGTTGTGCTATGTGTTGAAATAACCAAGGCTGCCCCATCCTGCGTTGTTGCCCCTCCATCATGAATATGAAATATTCTTGGAGAAGTAATTGGCGTAAAATTAATATCCGGAAAAACTGTTCCTACTCCAATATTTCCAGCATCAGAAATTGTCATTCTTTCAATCAGGTTAGATCTTGTTGCATTTGAATTAGTATAGAAAGACAAATTTGCAGTAGTTCCTGTAACTCCATAAGCTTTAATTAAGCCCATCCATCTGCTTCCAGCCTTAAATCCTATTTCAGCATTTACAGTAGATGCTTGTGCAGTTTTATTTGCAACTTCCAATAATGTAGCGGCAGAACCAGCAGCATAAGTGCCTGCAATTTCAAGGTTCGCGCCTGGAGTTGTTGTCCCAATGCCTGCAAAATATGGCGCCGTAGATGATTCAAATATTGGCGCCTGTGTACAAACGGCATCAGTACCATCTGACTTGATAATATAATTTGTTGTGGTACAACCCAAGGGACCTGTTGGGCCTGTTGGACCTGTGCTTCCGTCAGTACCATTTGTTCCTGCTAAACCATTTGTTCCATTCGTTCCTGCAGCGCCGTTTGCTCCGGCTGCTCCATTTGTTCCCGCAGTTCCTGTTGCGCCATCGGCTCCGGCGACTCCCTGTATACCTTGTAGTCCTTGAGGACCTATTGCTCCGACTGCTCCCTGTAATCCTTGAAGTCCATTTGTTCCCGCAGTTCCTGTTGGACCATCGGCTCCGGCGACTCCCTGTATACCTTGTAGTCCCTGAGGTCCTATTGCTCCAGCTATTCCTTGTAAACCTTGTAATCCTTGAGGACCTGCTGCGCCATCTGCTCCTGTTGCTCCCACTATTCCTTGTAAACCTTGTAATCCTTGAAGTCCTGTTGCTCCATCGGCTCCTGTTGCTCCAGCTATTCCTTGTAAACCTTGAAGTCCGGTTGCGCCATCGGCTCCTGTTACTCCAGCTATTCCTTGTAATCCTTGTAATCCTTGAGGACCTGCTGCGCCATCTGCTCCTGTTGCTCCCACTATTCCTTGTAAACCTTGTAATCCTTGAAGTCCTGTTGCACCATCGGTTCCTGTTGCTCCAGCTATTCCTTGTAAACCTTGTAATCCTTGAAGTCCTGTTGCACCATCAGCTCCTGTTGCTCCAGCGGCTCCCTGTAATCCTTGAAGTCCTTGAGGTCCTATTGCTCCGACTGCTCCCTGTAATCCTTGAAGTCCTGTTGGACCATCGGCTCCGGATACTCCCTGTAATCCCTGAGGTCCTGTTGCTCCTGCAGCGCCATTTAATCCAGATGAACCAGTGGGTCCTGTTGGTCCCATTCCTGTTCCTGTTGGGCCAGTTGCTCCTGTAACTCCATCAATACCATTCGTTCCGGCTATACCTATTGGACCGATGCTTCCATCTGTTCCACTTGGACCAGTTGGGCCTGTTATACCTTGAGCACCAATGCTTCCGTTAAGACCGGCTGGACCTGTCGGACCGGTAACTCCATCTGCTCCTGTTAGACCGGTGGGTCCCATTCCTGTGCCAGTCGCTCCTGTAATTCCTGTTGGGCCAGTATTTCCTGGGACACCGGCAACACCATCGTTACCAATTGGTCCAGTTGGACCTGTCGGGCCTGTAACTCCATCTGTTCCAATTGGGCCAGTTGGGCCCATACCTGTGCCTGTTGCGCCTGTTGGACCTGTAATTCCGGACAAACCATCAACGCCACTTTGACCTGTTGGGCCGGTTAATCCGTTTGCGCCATCAACTCCACTAGGACCAGTGGGTCCGGTTATTCCGTTTGCACCATCTATTCCACTGGGACCTGTGTTTCCCGTTAATCCAGTAGCTCCGGGAGTTCCATTAGTTCCATTGGGGCCAGTTGGTCCAATTGCACCAGGCAAGCCAGTTGCACCAGTTGCACCAACAGAGCCAAATCCGGAGATACTGCACATTGAAATCCAGTGAGCAGAAGGCGATCTATAGAAAAAAAAGCACATAGAATCGGTATCATATACCATTAGTCCATTGGCGGGATTTGCAATTGTTAATCGCTGTGCGGCAGTCAAGCGTGGGATAAGCACTCCTTTATCCGAAGCAACTACATCCAAAGCAGCTGATGGATCTGGATTTGCTCCTGTAGGATTAATCCCAACATTGTTCTGGCCCTTAACAAACTCAAATGAGTTTATCAGTATAAGTAAAAAAATCAAAAAGGATATTTTTTTCATTATTATAAATTTCAATTATTATCTAACCAAAGTAACTCTACCTGTATATTTGTATTCCTGAAAAGTATCGTCAAACAAAATAACCAACCAAGTATAAACGCCAATAGGTGCAATTTTACTGCTGCCAATTGGTTTTCCATTCCAGAGTTCGAGCGCATTGCTGGTTTCATAAATTTTTTCTCCCCAGC
>JBBQSF010000035.1:0-24085 GCA_038214085.1 Bacteroidales bacterium
AGTGATCCCGGCGCGATTCGAACGCGCGACCTACAGCTTAGAAGGCTGTTGCTCTATCCAGCTGAGCTACAGGACCAAATACTTATTTCAAACTGGTTGTTGCTCCCTGCCTACCGATAGGTAGGTATCCAGCTGAGCTACAGGACCAAATACTTATTTCAAACTGGTTGTTGCTCCCTGCCTACCGTTAGGTAGGTATCCAGCTGAGCTACAGGACCAAATACTTATTTCAAACTGGTTGTTGTTTCCTGTCTACTATAGATAGTTATCCAGCTAAGCTACAGAACCAGAAAAAAATAATTTTCGAGTGCAAAAGTAATAAAATATTAACTAACTCAGCTATAAAAACACTAAAGGAATTCATTCTAATTAATATTTGTATTTGCAAAGCTTGTAAACATTATACTTCCGACAATTCCAGCCAGCGATCGGATTTGTTGTCAAGTTCCGTTAAAACTATTCCTAGTCGCTCCGACCATAGCATTAACTCCTCGTGAGAAACCTGGGATAAGTTTAACTTTTCCTGTAATTCTATCTTTTCTTTTTCTAAATTGGCAAGATCAATTTCTACCTGCTCTAATTCTCTTTGTTCTTTGAATGTTAGCTTGCGTTTTATATCATTTTTTGATTCTGAAATTCCACCTTGGTCTGCCTTTTTTTCTTTACGCTCAGGTTTCTTGCTAAGAGAATATTTTTTTTCTGCAATGCGGTACTCACTATATGTTCCGTAATGATCTTTAATTACACCATTTCCGCGAAAAACGAACATGTGGTCTGCTATCCTGTCAATAAAATATCTATCATGTGAAACCACGATAACACATCCGGGAAAGTTTTCAAGAAATTCCTCAAGCACATTGAGTGTAGCAATATCCAAATCGTTTGTGGGTTCATCGAGAATGAGAAAGTTTGGATTTTTCACCAGAACTGTTAGCAGATATAAACGCCGCTTTTCGCCACCACTTAAGGTGGAAACAAAATTATATTGCACTGCTGGAGGGAACATGAAATAGGTCAGAAATTGTGAAGCGCTCACGTTTGTTCCCTTACTCATTGGAATAGTTTCGGCTATTTCTTTCACTACATCAATTACCCGTTTGTCTTCGTTCAGTTTTATTCCGTCCTGAGTAAAATAGCCAAATTCAATGGTTTCACCTGCAACAACTCTTCCTGAATCAGGTCTATCAAGGCCAGCCAAAATATTGAGAAAAGTTGATTTACCACTGCCGTTTTTACCAACTATTCCGATTTTTTCGCCACGATGAAAAATATATTGAAAATTATCGAGGAGAACATTATCGTCGTATTTCTTTGATATATTTTCAATTTCAAGAATTTTTTTACCCATATAGGTCATCTTCAAATCGAGCTTCAGCTTGTCTTTTTCAGTGTACCTATTTGCTTTATCTTTCAGATCATAAAAAGCTTCAATACGCGCTTTTGACTTAGTTGTCCGCGCCTGTGGCATGCGCCGCATCCAATCCAGTTCGGTTTTGAGTGTACTTTGTAATTTTTCGTGTTCACGTTCTTCGTTGGATTCACGTTCTGCTTTTTTTTCCAGAAAATATGCATAATTGCCTTTATATCGGTGCAATCTTCGGTTGTCAAGTTCAATAATATCATTGCAGATATTATCCAAAAAGTAACGGTCGTGCGTTACCACCAACAGTGTGAGGTTTTGTCGCGAGAGAAACTCTTCAAGCCACTCAATCATATTCGTGTCAAGGTGATTGGTAGGTTCATCAAGTATCAAAAGGTCTGGATTTTCGATAAGAACTTTAGATAAAGCAAGCCGTTTTTTCTGTCCGCCGGAGAGTTCGCCTACTTTTTGGTCAAGATGAGTGATATCGAGTTGAAAAAGAATCTGTTTTACTTTTACTTCATAATCCCATGCTTCCAGTAAATCCATTACCGAAATTGAGTTTTCTAATCTTCTTTGATTTTCGGAATTTGGATGAACAGCAAACTGCTCAGTACAAAGTTCATATTCACCAATAGCTCTGGCAACCTTGCTCTCACTGCCGAAGCATGCCTCCATAGCCGTTAGTTTTTCGTCAAGCATTGGGTTCTGACTCAAGTAACCGATGCGAATGTCGTTACGCGTAACAACGCTACCACTATCAGGCAAATCTCGCCCGGCTAAGATATCGAGAATTGTAGATTTTCCAGTTCCGTTACGGGCTATCAAAGCAATTTTCTGACCCAGATCTATTCCAAAAGTAAGATTCTCGAACAACATCCTTTCGCCATATGCCTTTGATATTGATTCTGCCAGTAGGTAATTCATTTTGCAAAAATAAAAATAAAAAGAATAATTTTAATTTAAGGTTATCTGGAAAAAAGAAAAAATGATGTCATCAAATATTTAAAATTGCAACAATTGTTACCTCGCAATTTCTATTTTTATTTTTTTATTTTTAACCCGCTCATCTTTTATAAGTTGAAGGGTTTTAATAATTTTATTTCTTTTAACCGCAACATACGCAGAATGGTCAAGTACTTCAATTTTTCCGAGCTCGTCTTGTTTTAATTGACCTTTTTTTAGAAACATTCCAACAATATCCATTTTATTGATTTTGTCTTTTTTCCCAGCTCCAATGTATAGTGTTTGCCATTCACCTGGTTTTGGCAGGACAAGTTTAAAAGGAAGCACTTCTTCAACCGGTGATGTCGTAATAAACTTAGGAATATATTCATCGGCACTTAATAGCAAATAAGCTGTTCCGGCAGCATACATTCTTGCTGTGCGCCCGTTTCGGTGAATCATCACGTCTTCGGTAGGTGGAAGCTGGTAATGAATAATCGCGTCCACCTCAGGAATATCAAGGCCACGTGAAGCCAAATCAGTAGTGATTAATATATTAATACTTCCATTTCGGAATTTAATTAATGTTTTTTCTCTGTCAATTTGTTCTAAGCCACCATGATAAAACCCATGTTCTACTTTGTGGTAAATCAATTGTTCTGAAATTCGGTTCACTGCATCGCGATGGTTACAAAAAACAATGGTGGATTGTGCATTAATTTTGCCCAACAACAACATCAATGCAAATAACTTGTCATCGCCTTTTATTTTTACAAATTTTAGAACCAAAGCCGATTCTGATTCTGGTTTTCCAACTGTATAATTCAATTCCACACTTCGTTGAATACCCACAAAATCGGGAATTTCTTTCAATGCAGTTGCAGAAGTAAGAATCCTTTTGTTTACATTTTTGCATTGCTGAATGATATATTCCATTTCATCCTTAAAGCCAAGTTCAAGTGATTTATCGAACTCATCCAAAATTAAAACGGGAGTATTCTCTAAAACTATTTTTCCTAAGCGCAAGTGATGACTTAATCGCCCTGGAGTTCCCACTAATATAGCAGGTGGCTGCTGTAAATTATTTTCCTCAATACGAACAGAATGTCCGCCATAACAACAATTAATTTTAAAACTTGTTCCCATTTGTTTAAAAACTTGTTCAATTTGCAAGGCCAGTTCACGAGAAGGCACTATGATTAATACTTGTATTCCGGGTCTATCATTATCCAGCATCTGTATTATCGGCAATAGAAATCCAAGTGTTTTACCTGAACCTGTGGGTGAAATAAGAATTATATCATCGGGCATTTGGACAGCAGCAAGCATTTCATTTTGCATATCGTTCAATTCCGTGATATTAAAACGCGAAAGTATAGTAGAATGAGTCATTTTAGAAAAAATAAAAAAGCCTCGGTTTACCGGGCTTGAGGTTTGGTACTGATTTAGAAAGACATCTGAATTGATGCAAAGATACTATTTTAAAAGTTGCTCTCAAAAACAATTATCAATAATAGTTTTTGTAAACAGTTACATTACAAACAATAGCCTTACCTTTGCATACCAAAAAACCTTTAAACTAATAACTTTCAGTTCTTAACTTATTTAACTTTCCATCATGTCCTTTTCATCACTTGGTTTGTCACCTTCTTTACTTAAAGCAATTGCTGAACAAAATTATTCAACACCCTATACCATACAATCAGAAGCCATTCCTGCCATTTTAAGTGGCAAGGATATTTTAGGAATTGCTCAAACTGGTTCAGGGAAAACTGCAAGTTTTGTTCTTCCTATTTTGGAACAATTTCAAAAAGAAAGAAAAGCATCTAATAACAGGCGCGTAAAAGCATTGGTATTGGTTCCAACCAGAGAGTTAGCCATTCAAATACATGATGTTTTTTTTGGCTTTAGTAAATATTTGCCAAACAAAATAAAGACGTTAGCTGTTTATGGAGGAGTTTCAATAAACCCACAGATGATAAAACTTCAGGGCGTAGAAATATTAATTGCCACGCCCGGAAGACTTCTGGATTTAATTTCTTCAAATGCCGTTTCATTAAATGAAGTAGATATTTTGGTACTTGACGAAGCAGACAAAATGCTGAATTTAGGGTTTAAAGAAGAGTTGAATCAATTGTTGGCATTGATTCCCAAGAAACGCCAGACCCTTTTATTTTCGGCTACTCTTAGCGAAGATATTAATTCAATTTCTAAAAACTTACTTCACAATCCTATTGTTATAAACGCAGAAGAAGAAACGAATGTCCTTGACCTCATTGAACAAACTGCTTATCTTATTTCCGAAGAAAAAAAGGGTCCTTTATTGCGTTACATCATAAAGAAAAAGGAAATCGCACAAGTTATAGTGTTTACATCGACTGTTCACCGTGCAGATGCCGTAGTTTTAAAGCTCAATGCAAATGGGATAGATGCGGAAGCCATTCACAGCAAATTGAGTCAGGGCGCAAGAAGTGCAGTGTTAAGTTTATTTAAAATGGGGAAGTTGAAGGTTTTGGTTGCAACTGATCTGATGTCGCGCGGAATAGATATTCAGTTTCTCCCTTACGTTATCAACTACGAATTACCTCGATCGCCAAAGGATTTTATACACCGAATTGGCCGAACTGGCAGAGCAGAATCTTCTGGCGAAGCTATTTCGCTGATAACACCTGAAGATGAGCATCACTTTAAAATCATTCAGAAAAAAATGGGAAAAATTGCTACACTGATTGATGGTAATGCAATTGATTTAATAGGATATTGATTTTGATTTCAGTTTTTTCAGTTTCAATTAACAAAGAATTAAACTGATCGTGCAAGTCGAAAGCCAAGATCATCAATTTTAAAATTAGGATGGCCACGCCTACGATTCGTAGCCAAACAACCTCTTTCCGGGTCAGACCAACCGCCACCTCGAAAAACACGATATGATCCGTAAATTGTTTCATCATAAACATCCCAGCACCATTCCCACACATTGCCTAACATGTCGTACAAACCCCAAGCATTCGGCTCTTTCTTTCCAACTTCGTGAAGTTTACCTCCCGAATTTTCTTTATACCAGGCAATATTATCTATTTCTCCGTATCTAACGCCTGTGTTTCCTGCTTTGCAAGCATATTGCCATTCTGCTTCAGTTGAAAGACGAAAGCCATTCGAATCCCAATCGCATGATACTTCTTCTCCATTTCCACTGAGAGTATAGCAGTTATTCAAGCCTGTAGCCTCCGAAAGTTGATTGCAAAAATGAATGGCATCATACCATGAGATGTTCACTACAGGATTAAGCTTTCCCATAATTGAAAATGGAGGCTTTTTGGTTATTAAAGAATACAAATCCTGTGTTACAGGGAATTTAGCAATAAGAAAAGGTTTGATTTCAACTTTCCATTGATGTTTTATTCTATCGTCCCTTAGTTCAATTTCTCCTGCGGGAATTCTTACCAAACTATTTTGCAGAGTTAAGATTTTCTGTAAGTTGATTATATCTGAATTCATTGCCGCTTTTCTTATTGTGATATAATGAATACGCTATTAACTTAGATTTATTTCCAGCGTTCATCTGCCCATTTTCGCTGTTGCTCGGGGTTTAAAAATGTCCATGCAACAATACGACTTGTTTTATTACCTTGCCCCATTGCAATGGTTTTTACTTCAAGTGCTTCTGTTTTTTTTAGTAATTCGTAAATGTTTTTAAGATGGGATTGTTTAGATACAGAAGTGGAAAACCAAAAGCAAGAATCAGCGAAAAGTTTGCTCTGCCGAATCATGTCCCGAACAAATTTTTCTTCGCCTCCTTTACACCATAATTCATTGCTTTGTCCTCCGAAATTCAAGATTGGCTGAGTGGATTTTTTTTGCCCCAAGTTACTTAATTTGCGAATAGTTCCTGATTGTGCTTCGGCAAACGATGCATGAAAAGGTGGATTACAGACAGTAACATCAACTCGTTCATCCTTTCTCATAATTCCGAAAAATATGTCAGTGGGTTGTTTTTGAAATCTCAGTTCAACAACATTTCTTAAAACCGGATTGGATTCAATAATTTTGTTTGCATTCTCAATAGAAACAGTATCGATATCGGTGCCGATAAACGACCATCCATATTCCTTGTTCCCGATAATTGGATAAACGCAATTGGCACCAACGCCTATGTCGAGGCATTTTATTTTTGCGCCTCTTGGCATTTTCCCAAAGTTTTTACTGCATAATAAATCTGCGATATAGTGAATATAATCAGCCCTTCCTGGAATTGGAGGGCATAAATAATTTTGAGGAATATCCCAGTTGTCTATGTCGTAATAGTGTTTCAATAGCGCTTTATTCAGCATTTTCACTGCTTCCGGATTGAAGAAATCAATAGAATCTTCGTTATAAATATTCAACTTTACAAATGACTCCAGCTCAGGACAGCTTTGAATAAGTTCTTTAAAATCGTAGCGTTCGCGATGACGGTTACGTGGATGTAATCGGGTTTTTTCTTTAGGATGTTCTCTTTTATTCTCAGGCATGAATTACAGGTTGGAAAATAAGATTTAAAGTAAAGGCTTTTACTCTATCTTTTTGAGAAAAGCCGTTGACAAAATTACATTATTCTTTTACAATTCTATACACCTTATTGGTTTTGTCCATACCTAATGAAAGAGAGTATATACCTTTTGCCAAATCTGAAATATCAATACTCATTTCGGAACTATTGCTGGATGCTTTAGTATCAATTTCTTTTATTTCCTGACCCATAGTATTTGTTAAAATTATTTTCTTAATACCTTCTGTAATATCATTGTTTTTAATGGTAACTAAACCATTTGTGGGATTTGGGAAAATTGAAACATTATTAAGTAAATTATTTTCTTCTTCAATACCTGTACCTGGTATTAGGGTTTGCGTATGAGTCCATGAATGGCTGTTGCCATCATCAACCACCCAATAATAATTTGATATTTCGTGACCATAACCCACAAGTGAATTGTTATAATACAAATCTGAACCTGAAACTCCATATCCTGTAAGAAAATGTCCACCACCTGAATACCAACCCCATCTAAAAATAAATGGCCTCCCCGCTCCGATCTCACTTTGCACTTGCATAAGACTCAAATATGAACTCATGTTGATAGTAGTAATGCCTCCGAAATGGTTTAGAATATCTTCCATACTTCCAGAGCTTCCATAGTTATAGTTCCAATAATTACAGCCCAGATTTGGGTTTGAACAGCAATTCGAAGATCCGAAGTCGTGCCACGAGCAAGCATTTCTTGTATATTCTACAATTTCACATTGCGGATAAACATGTCCGTAAAAATCCAAAACACACTTTGAAGAAGCGGCCCAACACCATTCCGTTTGCTCTTGAATTATTACTGGAACTCCCAGCACTTGAGCATTGATTGGACTTCGCAATAAATTGAAAAACAAAATGATTGCGACAAGTATAATGTTATTTTTTCTCATGGCAGTAAATGTTATTTGTTTTCAATTTTCGTCTTTGCTAGAACCAGCACTTGCTGTAATGTATATGATAAATCTGCTTCGTTTGTTTTATTCAATGCAATCTTTGCAGATTCGGGAAGGTAAACCTTTATGTTATTCAAGGAATTGTCAGGTGAGCTAAGAATAAAATCACAATCCATCTGGTAAATTCGCAGGATCATTCCCGATGTATTGACTGAAATATGTTTCTTTTCAAATCCATCCAATTCTTTTGCCAGAGCCGCTGCGCCAATGCTCACAACCTGCCATGTGTCTTGTACTTTAGCAATGGTGAGTATAACTCTGAATTCATTATCCACTGATAAAGCAACCCGCCATTCATTTGTTGCAAGCAGATAGTTTTTTTCGGACAGAGATGTATCATTGAAAAAATCAGCATTAAGGGTATAAATCTGATAGGGCTTATCAATTTTTACATTCGCGAATTCTTCACGGGTTTTAAAACCAAAGAATGATTCCTCGCCAAGCGGAATTTTTTGAAGATAATTTTCAAATCCTGCATTTGCAGTAGCCGTAATTTCTTTGGAGATATCTGCTTGTGCAAAAACACTCCACGCCGCCATAACTAAAAGTATGAAAAATAGTAATTTTATTTTCATTTTGATGATATTAAGAGTTAATTAAAAAAATCACATCTACATTAAATAACATTTAGAATACATATTATAGATATTAAGCTATAATTTTTGTGTAAAGATAAATAATTTAAGTCGACATTGCAAATTAATATTTCATGCTTTTTTTTGATGACTAACCTTTCATTTTTTAAAATTAGGCGAATTTTAGATTCTTTTTATCTCTTAAAAAATATAATTTTGTAAAAATTAATTCAAAGACCATGAAAAAATCAATTGCAATATTTTTGTTCATCTTTACAATAGTAGTGTTTTCCGCCCCATTAAAAGCACAAAAATGCACACTTAGTTCAAAACCTTCATCGGACAGTATAATGCTTGCGGCTATATCAGATGTTATTTTTATTGTAAAACAAGAATATGGTTTAAAAAGTACAAATCCTAAAAACAATACTATTTATTCGCCCTTAAAATCAAATTTAACGGATGTGGTTTACGGTGTTGGAAGCACTTCCATGAATAAATTATATGTAGAGTCGTATATTATAAAGCCTTGGCTAACTGATAAAAATTATCTAAAATTAAAAAAGGACACATTAATTCCGGCGCTTGGTAAAACCTATTTCCGAAAGTTCAATTCAAAATCCTACGAACCAATTATGTGTTCAGTTATTGCTGATTCGCTTATTGTTCCTGACACTTCAAGATATGCGAATAAAAATCTGTCGTATTTCCAGTTAGAAATGAGTAGCGATAAAAATTCACCTATTGGAAATTCAATTTACAGGAATAACAACGCAAATGACTCCACTGGAATAATTGTAATATTTTATGTGCCAAAAAATACAGAATTTCCGAAAAATCCTGAAAGTGATTTCAAAGTGGAAATCAGGAATGCTATTGTGCATTTCGACAGCAAAACCCAACTGGCAATTATTGATAACATTCAAGTTAACGGAACTGTTATAGGTGGTGGTTTTTTTAGTGTTAATGCTTTGAATGGAGGGATTTCTTTTGATTTAAAAGGACTTTTATGCTTCAGTAATAGCAAATGGGCTATTTCAAATCTTCCACCTCAGTATATTTTAAAAAAGAAAAAGAATGCTTCATCAACTGATCCAGGTAGCGATCCAAAAAGGAATCAGTTAAATTTAGAAAATCAGAATAATAGCAACTCTACTGAACCTAAAAACAATAAATAATTTGCAGTGGAATACATTTTACTTGAAATATTTTTCATCACTTTTTCGGCATAAATTTAATAGATTTCTAAAAACAATTATCGACAGACTATCAGCTGACTTTTAGATTCAGTTTTCATGATCGGTATTACTCACAATATTCCAATCAGATTTTTTTTATTAATTAATTTGGGAATATTTTATCACTTTTGCAGACGAAAATTAAGTTTTTTTGGTCATGTAGCTCAGCTGGATACCTACCTATCGGTAGGCAGGGAGCAACAGCCTTCTAAGCTGTATGTCGCGCGTTCGAATTGCGCCGGGTTCACTCATACGATTAAAAAACCCACTAAAATATTGCGTTTTGGTTGGTTTTTCCTTTAACAAGTACATTAAATTATATTGCCGGACTAGAGTCAAACCCAATATTCTTCTATTGTTTAACATGAACATCCATCTGAGGAAATGGAATAGAAATATTGTTTTCAGACAATTTACGGCTGATGATTTTCCGGATATCACTCTTCACTTTTTCTATTCTGAAAATATTTTTACTAAAAAATAAAAGTTGAAAATCGAGGGAGGAATTGCCAAAATCGACCAGCCTTGCCTCAATATAATCAGTTGCAGCAATTTCCGGATGTTCTCTGGCGCTTTCTTCCAAAACTTTTAACACATTTTCAACATTGCTACCATAGGCTACCCCAACATTTATTCTAAATCTGGTTTTTGTAGACTGATGACTCCAGTTTACTACTTTATTTGTAGTGATTGATGAATTGGGAATAATGATAGATATTTCATCGCGGTTTAAGCCCTTTGATGTTCTTAATCCAATATATTGAATTTTCACTATATCTCCATCAATTTCCAGAATATCTCCTATTTTTATTGATCTTTCGGAAAGCAGAATAATTCCGGAAACAATGTCGTTAAATGTTTGCTGCAAACCAAGTCCAACGCCAACCAACAAAGCTGCTGATCCCGCCAGCAAAAGTGTAATTTGGATTCCAGCCGAGCTAAGCATTATACTTATTGCAATTATCCAGATTAAGTATTTAATTATTTGAAACAATGCATAAAGGTTTCCAATGTCAGTGCTTCCAAGAATTTGTTTTCGAAACATCGCTTTTTTAATCAACCACAAAACAATCTTGGTAATTATAAATATCAATAAAATTGCCAATAAAGTTAATGCACTGACTTTAAAATCGCCTATATGAATAAGCTCCATTTCAAAAAAACTTTTTAATGTTTCCATAATTTCAATGTTATTTTATCCATATTCACAATGGATTAAGTATGATATTGAGTTGGCCTCAATTCCATTTTTCTTTTTACAAAACAGCTTTCTTCACCCCCAACTATTTATTAATCATGTTTATCTTCTTTAAAATTCTCTTCAATTTTCTTTATAAAATTCTTTCTATTGCTAACAATCAGAACAACTGTTATTACACCAAGTGAAACAAATATTGTAGAAAATGCAATAATAATTATTTCACGTGCAACATCCAGTTCTACCAGAGAAACTGCTGAAAAGAAAATCAATATTATACTTTTCACAAAGCGGGAAATAAGCGATGCCCTAGAGATTTCTTCACGGACCAATGTTTTAAATATCGAAATCTGAACCCATGACGACAACAACCAACCTACACCAAAAATTACTAAAGCAATAATGATTTTCGGCAGAAACAAAATCCCTTTACTTAACAACTCTGACAATATATGTAATTTCCATACAAGCATTGCATTGTCTAAAAAAATCATAAAGATTACCGCATATCCAATATTACCAATTAAATTATAGAAACCGTATCTCACGTCGGCTTTTGAAAAATCAGAGTCAAAACGTGAAGATCTAATCCACCTGTCCACACGCATCATTATTGAAAGTTGAACAAGAGCTTTCTTCGTCAGCCATCCTATTAGGAACCCCAATAATATAAGAATTATTCCACCAAATAAGCTTGGCAAATATGCTAAAACACTGTCTGCAAAACTTACAAATTGATCCTGAATTTGATTTTCCATATTTTTTATTTTTTGTGAGATTTAATTAATGACATCCAAAACGATTCGCTTTCACTGTATTCTTTGAGCCACAGCACTGGACAATCAACCTGCTCAGTTATTTCCCGGGTCAATGATTTGGCAAAAAGCAATCCCATAAAATCGCCCGACTGCCCCCCCATTACCAACAAATCAGCGTTCTTTGACAATTTCACCACTCCATGTAAAATGTCTTCATCCGTAATAGTGTCAATAGTTGCAGCAAGATTGTTTTCAACAAGATCTTTATTAATACGTCCAAGTATTTCCTGTCGTTTTTCCAGTGTTGTTTTCTGGCTAAAAACAACGCCAATAGTTATATGTGCGTTATAATAACTCAACAAAGCTGGGGAAAGTTCAATTGCCAAACGTGTGTGAATATCTCCATTGTATGGAATCGTAATATTTTTAATTGCATTCGACTTGAAATCCCCGAATAAAATAGCAACTTCATTAGTAGTTTCTAGCAACACTTTATCAATTGCTGTTGAGAAAAATCTGGATACAAAGCTGCTATTTTTCTTCCGGCCCATTACAACAAAATTGCAATCTTCCTCAGATATAGTATCTACAATTCCGATTGAAATTCTGTGCGAAATTTTAATGATTGATTTTGCTGGAATACCCGCAATTTCGGATAAGTTCTGTGCACTGTCCAAAATGGCTCTTGCCTCAGTTGTATCATCGAGCGCGGATCGTAATTTTTTATTTTCCCTGAGTTCTATCACGTGAAGAAAAACTATTTGCGCATTGTGTTTCTTTGCCACAGCAAATGCAATATTGGAAACACTTGCCACATTATCCAAATCAGACAAACATACTAGTATGGTATAATCATTTTTCACGATTCGTTCCAATGCCGAAACCTTTTTTGCATAGTTAACTTCACGGCTTGAAGCATAAAATTTAAAGATGATCAAACCGGCAAAAACCCAAATAATAATGATTACCCATGCAATAAGACTGTAATTGAACATGTAAACAGCCAAAAACAATAAAGACAAAATACCTATAATAGACAAATAAGGGAATATAGGGACTTTAAATCCTCGGTCCAGATCGGGTCGTTTTTTCCTCAGCTTCAGCAAGGCTATATTAACCATTAAAAACAGCAATAAAAACATAATATCGGCAGCACTTGCCACATCTTCAATGGGTAACGAAATAGCCATAACCACCACCAGAATTAGTGTAATGATAATGCTCCAATGTGGAGTTAAATTCTTTGGGTGAACCTTACTAAAAATTTCAGGAAAATTACGATCGCGACCCATGGCAAACGCAACACGTGAGGAAGAAAAAATGGTAGCATTGAGCGCCGAAATAGTAGAAATAAGTCCTCCAACCAAAATCAGAATACCACCACCTATAAAAAAATTATTTGCAACACCAATCAGTGCTGTTTCTTTTTGAAGTGCCAGATAATCCCAAGGAAGCATTCCGCCTTCAGGCTTAACTGTTCCAATAGCCACAAAAGCAATTAAAATGTATATAGGGATAACAATTAGTAATGACAAAAACACGGCTCTGGGAATATTCCTTTTTGGATTTTTTATTTCCTCCGAACTTTGCGTAATTACTTCAAAACCCTGGAATGCGATAAAGGTAAGCCCCATTGCTTTAAAAACGCCACCGGAGCCATGAGGGAAAAATGGGCTAAATGTAGCATGCCAGTCGCCATTGCGCAAAATGAGTTCTAATCCGAAACCAATAAATATTAATAAAATAATAATTTTTGTAACAGTAACAAGATTACCAATTTTGCCTGTTTCTGAAGCACCCCGAAAATTCACATAGGCAAAAAGAAAAGCTGTTGAAGCAGCCAATATTTTTTGTGGCGAAAGAAAACCCCATTGAGGCATAACAATAGAAAATTCACTTAACAAGTGTTCGAAATATGCTCCAAAACCAAGAGCATACAAACTGCATGCAACAGCGTGCGCCGACCAGCTCATCCAACCCGAAAGAAATCCGGCCCATTTTGGCAATGCTTCTTTTACCCAAAGGTATCCGCCCCCCGTTGTATGATAGCATGATCCAAGTTCGGCATAGGACATGGCTGTTAACAATGCAACAACTCCGTTAAGTGAAAAAGTAATTATCAAAGCTGGCCCGGCAACTCCTGCAGCAATTCCAATCAACACAAATATTCCGGCTCCAATCATTGCGCCAACGCCTAAAAGGGTTGCATCAAAAGTGGTCATTTCACGGGCAAGCCGTACTTCAGCATCAAATTTTTTCATTAATCTTATTTTGAATTATTTATTCCAAAGAATTATTATTGATTAAAAAAACAAATATAAATTATTATTAAGGTTTATCTATATTTCACCAATTCCTATTATCTTTTTTAATTTTATTCTGGCTTAAGCGGACTAATGCATAAAACGGAACATGTTGCCTGTAACAAGATCTGCTCAGCAAAAAATCCCAGTTTCTTTGCATTCGCATCGTAATTCAATTTTGATGAAATCACAACCATGTCGGCGTTTTTTTTCGTGGCTGTTTCTATCACTTTTTCCGCAAAGTTACTGCAAGGAAGAATCACTGTTGAATATGGAATTTTTTCTTCCATACACATTTCTCTCAATATATCAATTGAAAACACAACTTCTGTAATATGTTCATGCTTTTCTTTATCTGCAATGCCTGCAATAATAAGTTCAGAATTGTTTTTAGCTATTATCGACTCAACATAGTTAAATTTTTCAAAAATTTTCTGATTCATCCGAATTGGGTAAACTATTTTTTTGAAATGAAGCCTTTCAGCACTCCCATGTATTGAGAGAACAGGACATTGTGCGTTTTTTACAATATTTAATGCTGTTTGCCCAATACCTTCAATTTGCTCTGAAGTGCCATGGGCGCTGAGAATAATCATGCTTATTCCTGAATCTTTCGCAAATTCACAAATCACATCTGCCGGATCTCCCTTTTCAATGGCCGTAATGATTTCAATTTTGTTTTGCTCAGATATTCGCGTAGCATAATCAAGCAATTTTTTCTGCACCTGAGTATAAGAACCCATCATTTTTTCTTCTTTTAAATTACTAGATTCGTCAGCAAAAAAAGTTTCGTAAACATGAATCAGTGTTAATTTTGCCTTTTGTCTTTTGCATATCGCAATTGCAGTTTTCAGTGAATTATCACTTAGTTCCGAAAAATCTATCGGACATAATACTTTGCTAATTTTATAATTTTTCATGGTTTTATTTTTATATTTTATTTCGACGTTTATCAATTTTTATTGTTTTTTTCCTATGTAACATTTTTTGCATGGCATCCACAACATCAATAATTGATTTTTCGTAATTTTCGCTGTTTTTTTTCACAAAAAGATTTTCTCCGGGAACAGAAATCTGAACTTCGCAAAACTGGTTTTGAGGGTTGCCTGAAGCTCCTTCAAACAAAGTGATATCCGCTCTAATAATTGAGTTGTCCTGCTCAAAGAGCTTTGATATTTTTTCTTTTGCAAAATTTTCCAAGTGAGTCGATGCATCAAAATGAACCGACTTGAATGTTATATTTTTCATGGTATTAATACATTTAGAGATGTTCTTAAATCATATACTTAAATTTTATTTTGTTAATTTCTTAAGTCTGCATGCCAAGCTGCGAGAAATCAATGGAATGCCCCCATTTATCATAAAGCCCGGTGGTCTTGGCTTCTTCATTTACAACAACTGTGGGTTTGATACTTAATACAGGTCGCATTGAGTGGTTTACAATTTGCTGCACGTAAGGCCCGACAAAATATGTTTTAAAATTATAATCCAGATTTGAAGTAAGAATGATTAAATCCGAGTTATGTTCATTGGCTGTTTCTATAACCTTAGCCGGGAAATTTGCACAAGGTGTTATAGCTGTTTTAAATACGATATTGTTTACAAAAAGTTTAAGTTTAAACTCTTCCGTCAACGATGAAATTTCCTTTAAGTCGTTGGGATTATTCTCTTCAGCAAGCCCCAGCAACAATAATTCGGAATTGTTTTTTTCGATGATTGGGCGCGCAAAACCATATTTTTCTATAGCCCCGGGTATCAAACGAATTGGAAATAACACTTTTTCAAAATCGGTTTTTTCCCAATTTCCAGGAATAGTTAAAACTGGACAGGTGGCATTTTTTACGACTCTAAAAGCCTCCGAACCAATAAAAAACTCGCGTAATCCGGAAGTGCCGTGTGTTCCCATTACGATCATGCTGATCTTATTGCTTTCAGCATACTGGCAAATATTTTCAGCAGGACTTCCATCCAAAACCTTTCCACTGGTTTTAATTCCAGTGTCCTTTTGAATTTTTGCAGCAAGGTCATTTAGCCTTTCCTCCATGGTAGATTTGAAATCAATAGCAAGGCTAACCTCGGGTAAAAAAACTTCAGAAGGCTGGATAAAGTGTAACATGTCTATCACATGTAGAAGAGTAATTTCAGCTTTATGCCTTTTGGCAATTGCTACACCTACCTTCAACGCACTTTCTGCCAATTCAGAAAAATCGGTAGGTATCAGCAACGATTTAATTGGTGTTTTCATAATACATTAATTTATGTTAAACATTCAGTGAATTAATATTTGCATTTCTATATTTTTCAGGGGATATCCCCACTGCTTTTTTAAAATACCTTCCAAAATACGAGTTATCATGGAAGCCTAACTTGTAACCTATTTCTGAAGCGCTAAGTCCTGTGTGTGCAAGCAATCGCTTTGCTTCCAGCACTAGCCTGTCCTGAATAATTTCGCTCGCAGTTTTGTAATAAATTTCCTTACACAATGCATTTAAATAATTTGGAGTAATATTAAGCAGCAATGCAAACTGTTTCGGAGTTTTTATTTCATAAAATTTATTGTTTACTAATTTATTAAATTCCATTAGCAGCCGCTTTTTCCTGTCCGACTCAATTCGTACGTTTTTACATGAGTTATCTCTACGATACATCAGCGTCAAAATTTTCAGACTCAGACAAATAATCTCTTTTGAGTTTTCCTTATTATGGAGAAATTCTTTTTGGATTATTTCGAAAATATGCATCCATTCCAATTTATTTTCTTCGTCAATAATAATAAACGGAGTAGCATTTCCAAGCAAAGAATTATCACTTTTTATTTTTGGATTCCCCGTATATATTGAATTATAGAAAGAATCTGTGAATTGCACCATCAAGCCACTCAAATTATCATTCTTTAAGTATTTCCAGAATTCGAATTTTTCAATAAAGAAAATTTTTCCTTTTAGGGCTATGTGCTCCTCAAAATCAATTTGCAATACGCCACTTCCACCATAGATAATCAAGAAAGAATGCCATTTTTTATTTAATCCGTTATCCTTCTCATCAAAATCTATTGTGCTTAATTCCTGAACCTTTAATTCAGCGCGTAGATCAATATTTTTTTTACTCATAACCGAAGGAATCATAAAACAATAATAGTTGAATTGTTCCACAAAGTTAATACAATAATTTACTTTTTAATGGCAATATATGGATATTTTATGGCACATATTATCTTTTTTATATATTTTATATACATCAATTAACTATTTAGCAATATGTGCGTTTTATTTATTTTAAGAAAGAAATATGATTGGAATCACTGTAGGAGATGGTTTTTTTGCTGTAAATACAACATGCGAATTAATTTCATATGAATTAAAAGGACTTTTATGTTTCAGTAATAGCAAATGGGCTATTTCAAATCTTCCACTTCAGTATATTAAAAAAAAGAAAAACGAATCCATCATCAACTGATTCAAATATTGATCCAACTACAAGGCCTAGCAATAATTCTACCGAGCCCGGAAAAAACAAATAAACTTTTTTCGCCTAATCAAAAAACTCTTTAGAATACTCAAAATTTAGTTTTTCTTTTCAAAATAAATCCGTTGATAAGTTGTGAAAAAAAACGGACTCATCATGCCATGAATCACATATCTTTGCCGAAAATTTTTACATGTTAACCGAAAAAGAATCAAAATACAAAGATATTGAACTAATGGGTATCGGCGAAATACTCGGGCACATCAACAGCGAGGATCAATCAGTTGCCATTGCCGTAAAAAAGGTAATTCCTTCCATTGAAAAAGTTTGTGAACTTATCATTGAAAAAATGAAAGAAGGCGGACGACTTTTTTATATCGGCTCTGGCACCAGCGGAAGGCTCGGAATAATGGATGCAGCAGAATGCCCGCCCACATTTGGAACCGACAGCAAACACGTAACAGGTTTGATTGCAGGTGGCGACGATGCAGTTTTTGAAGCCGTTGAACATGCCGAAGATCGCGTTGATACAGGCTGGGAAGATTTACTTATACACAATCTGTCCGAAAAAGATTTTGTAATAGGGATTTCGGCTTCGGGCAGGACACCATACGTTGTAGGTGCCTTGCAAAAATGCAGTCAGTATGGAATTGCAACTGCTGCAATCACAAACAATACAGATACACCTCTCGCAAAAGAAGCATTGATAGCTATTGAAGTGTTGACAGGTCCAGAATTTATTACGGGCAGCACACGAATGAAAGCAGGTACAGCTACAAAAATGATTCTTAACATGATTTCAACAACAGTTATGACCAAACTTGGTCGTATCAAGGACAACAAAATGATTGATATGATGCTGTTGAACAACAAACTTATTGAACGCGGAACTAAAATAGTTATGGATGCTACTGAGCTCAAACACGATGAAGCCAAAGCCCTACTGATAGAAAAAGGAAGCGTTCGTAAAGTTATTGAAGGTAGCCAAAATATTATCTGACCTGATTACCGCATTATTAATTCCTGCTCAAAGTGCCAATTATTTTGGGACCTATTCATTTTTTTGTTAAGTTTGTATTGAAAATTTAACCCAATGAAAAAACTGATTTATCTTGCACTGTTTATTACGAGTCTAAGCCTTGTATTTACTTATAGTTCCTGCAAAAAAGATAAAAAAATTATTAAAATTTCCGGATCCATTTATGATCCCAACACCAAGGCTTATGTACAAGGTGCACATATCACCATTTCAGCTTCAAAAATCACTGATGGGTTCTATAATTCTAATTATACTGATATTGCATCAACTACAAGCGATGCAATTGGTGTTTTTAGTTTTGAGTTTGATAAGGATAAAACAGCTGGATACAGGTTCTATGTATACAAGGATAAATATTTTGATGTAACCAAAGATGTTAATGACGACGACATTGTTGCAGGCATTACTTACAATCCACAATTGAATATCTATCCCGAAGGCTACATCAGTATGCATGTAAAAAATAATGTTCCAATAAACAGCAACGATTTTATAGCATATTCATACACTTCCGGAATCGTACAATGCCTTGGATGTTGCACAAATACCACTTTTAAGGGCTATGGAACATTATACGACACAATAATCCGTTGCAAAACATACGGAAATCAGGACGTTAAAGTAAATTGGCATGTTACAAAGTTTGGAAACGACCTTGCCTATTCCGATACTTTAAAAACAATTGCCTTTGACACTACCTTTTATCAGTTGTATTATTAAATGCACACTTTAGAACCTCATTATTCATGGAGAGGCCTATATGCGGCCGAAGAAGATGATCGTTCGCCATTTTATGGTCGTGAATACAGCGAATTTGAATTCACTCATTCTATCTATAACTACGCAATTCATCCACAGTGGGATTTTATTGGCTCTCCTACCCTATACATAAAAATTTTGTTTGTAGATTACGAAAACGGATTTTGTGTTATTGAATTGATAGGCGAATGGAATGATTGCATTACCAACGACATCATGTTTCTTAAAAGAGATGTGATAGACATTTTAATTTCCAATGGGATTACAAAATTCATTCTTGCTGGAGACAATATTCTGAATTTTCATTATTCCGACGATTGTTATTATCAGGAATGGTTTGAGGATATTGAAAACGGATGGATTGCCGGATTGAACTTCAGAAGTCATGTTCAAAAAGAATTTGAAAAATGCAATATCGATTATTACATTGCCTTTGGAGGTGAACTCAGCGATATCAACTGGACTACCTATTCGCCAATTCAACTATTTGAAAAAATTGATTCTCTAATTATGAAGAGATTAAACCCATAGAATTTCAATATGAAAACAAAAATAATTTTTCTTTTTCTGTTCATTAGTTTAAGCTTAAGTTCATGCTATGTTGGACGCTTTTTTGTATGGAATTTTGCCGACATCAAGGATAATAAAAAATTCCAGAATGCTCCAATTAACAATTCCGGTGATCCTTTTTATTTTTTCGAATCACAAAAAAAAAACAATCCTGATTCTGTTTCCTGGAATGGAACGAAATATAAGCTTGATGAATTTTTAAATCAAAAAAATTCTGTCGCATTTTTAATTATCCGTAACGATAGTATTTTGTACGAAAATTATTTCGATGGTTATGATGCATCAGGAATAGTACCTTCTTTTTCTGCTTCCAAATCAATTGTTTCAATGCTTGTTGGAATCGCTGTTGGCGAAGGCGCAATTAAGAGCGTTAATCAACCTATTACCGATTATCTTCCAGAGTTAAAAGATGAAGCATTTAAAAAAATCACGATCGAAAATTTGCTGAATATGCGTTCGGGTATCAAATACACTGAGAGCTATTACAACCCTTTCGGCAATGTGGCTAAAGGCTATTACGGAAGGAATCTGACAAAGCAAATGAAAAAACTGACTGTTAAAACTGAACCAGATAAGGAATTTGATTACATAAGCTACAACACTCAGCTTCTGGGATTTATTGTAGAGCGTGCAACAGGCAAACTTCTTGCCGATTATTTGCAGGAAAAAATCTGGAAGCCGATAGGAATGGAATATGAAGCATCGTGGAGCATCGACAGCAAAAAACATAAAGAAGTAAAAGCCTTTTGCTGCCTCAACGCCAGAGCACGCGACTTTGCCAAACTCGGAAGACTTTATCTTAAAAAAGGAAACTGGAACGGGAAACAAATTGTACCTGAAGAATGGGTTAAAAAATCGACCACAATTACAAAAGATTCAAAGGACAATTTTTATTCCTATCAATGGTGGCATAATGTTGCTTACAAAAAAATTGCCGATTCCATTACATCCGCTCCTGACAGCCTGAGCCGAATAATTGAATACAAATCAAAAAACGGGGAAAAACAAAAATACCTTTCAACACCGCAAAATGATTTTTTAGCAAATGGTTTCCTCGGGCAATTTATTTATGTTTATCCTGAAAAAAATATAATTATTGTCAGACTTGGAGACAAATCAGATGTTTACTGGCCCAGTCTTTTTCTTCAAATGGCAAAATCACTTTAAAATATTATTATGAAAAATACTTGTCCTTGGCCTAAATCAGACCCATTAATGATAAAATATCACGATGAAGAATGGGGAATTCCAGTTCACGATGATCTGAAACATTTTGAATTTATTGTACTCGATTCCTTTCAGGCTGGTTTGAGTTGGCAAACTATTTTACGAAAAAGAGAATCGTTCCGTAAAGCATTTGCAAACTTTGATCCTGTAAAGGTTTCTAAATTCAACCAGAAAAATATGGATGCTTTGCTTGTAAATGCTGATATTATTCGCAACAAAGCTAAAATAAATGCAACCATTTCTAACGCAAAAATATTTCTCGACATCCAAAAGGAGTTCGGCAGTTTTGATAAATATATCTGGCAATTTACTTCAAATAAAAGCATAATAAACAAATGGACTCAGATATCTCAAATACCTGCCAGTTCTATAGAATCAGATGCCATGAGCAATGATATGAAAAAACGGGGATTTAAATTTGTTGGTTCCACTATTTGTTATGCATATATGCAAGCTGCAGGAATGGTAAACGATCATTTAATTGACTGTTTCAGGTATACTGATGCTTAACAGTTTTGCAATAGTAAAGCTGGTTAGCAACAGTAATAATGAGCTATTTGGCTTGCTGAATTTTTAGAAGCTTGAACAGCCGAAGTATATCAGGAAATTTGAAAGAAATAGAATTCAATAAGCATTAATTTACATTTCTCCACCACTCATGAAATTTCAGAGAACTATCGTCCAAATCAACACCTTCTCCAATTAAAGGAGTAATAATTCTCAACTTATTTTCTTTGTTTAAAGCGGTAATGCGTTCAAGAGGCTCATCCCAGGCATGTGTTGAAAGTTTAAACCGGCATGAATGAATTGGAAGAAGACTTCTGGCTCCGAGATCATTTGCTGCTTTCAACACTTCTTGTGGTTGCATGTGAATCTTTCCCCAGTTTTTATTGTATTGTCCGTTTTCAAGAATCGCCAGATCAAAAGGGCCATATTTTTCGCCTGCTTCAGCAAAATGGGAATCATAACCCCCGTCGCATCCAAGAAAAATCTTCTTTGTTTTACTTTCCAATACAAAAGAAGCCCAGAGTGCTTTATTTCTCACAAATCCTCTTCCCGAAAAATGCC
Source organism: Bacteroidales bacterium (assembly GCA_038214085.1). GTDB lineage: Bacteria > Bacteroidota > Bacteroidia > Bacteroidales > CG2-30-32-10 > JBBQSF01. Next base: position 22,023 of record JBBQSF010000035.1, read on the forward strand.
GCGAAGGCACAGCAGATACAATAAATTCGTTGCCTAAAGCAATGCTATCATTCCAGTCCATTTCAATGATTTTCTTTTCATCAAATCCCCAGAATTCAAAATGTTCGCCATTTCCCAAAGGGCAAATGATCTGCTTTATTTTTGGCTTCAGTTCTTTTACGGTATTGTAATCAAGATGATCCCAATGATCGTGAGTAATAAAGAGAAAATCAATTTCCGGAATATCATCCGCTGTGTATATGTTTGTTCCTTTAAATGCTTTTATACCGGTAGAAAATGGCGAAGCATAATCAGAAAAAACTGGATCTACAAGTATTCTCTTTCCATCTATTTGAATGAAATAAGATGAGTGACCAAACCAAACAAGGATATTTTTATTGATATCCGAATTTTTCAGATCAATTTTTATGGAAGGAATTTGATTAACAGGTCTAACTTTTACATTTTTAGAAAAATAAAACTCTTTTGCAATTTTGAATACGTTGGCACCACCTGTAAAAGTAAGAGTTTTGCTCTGGTTAAGAAATTGACCTTTGACGAAATTTGGCGAATTTTTAATTCTTTCCAAGCGACTGCCTGTTGGTCTTTTTCCGAATTTTTTATGTTGAAAAACAACTACAGGTATTAATATAACAAGTAATAATATTGAAACTGCAAGCAGCATAACTAGTAATTTCTAGGTTTATTTAATCAGTGAAAATTATGAATTTAGAATTCAGAATTTAGAATTTAGAATAACGCAATCAGAATTATGAAAACCAATCTTACTTTTCAATTTTCATTTTCACAAAAGTCTTGTCGTTCATCACTTCTAGTGCTTTCTGATAGACATCATCAATAGCTGAAGAAATTATAAAATATGTATTAATATCCCACAATCCCCTGCCAATATTGGCTTTAAGCTGGTTTGTTATAAACTCTTTCGACAATTCCATACCCGGATCATCTTTCTTTACGCCTTCTGCTTCAGCATATTCAGCAAATTTTTTCAGAAAATCTTCATCAACTATAAAGTTTTTGATAAAGTCATCTACCTTGTTGTATTTTGTTTTTAAACTATCGCGAGATTTATCCAGAAACTGCAAAGAATACTGATAAATAAGCCCTTTACGTATAAGTTTAGTATAATAATCAGAAATTTTCGAAGTATCGGCAGGAACAAAAATATCGGGCATGATGCCGCCGCCACCATAAACCAGTCGTTTATTGGGTGTGTAATATTTCAGCGAATCCGGAAATTTAATACTGTCGGGATGAATGTATTCGCCGTTTTTGTAGCGATCCGTAAGATCCTTGAAATATTTTTCAACTCCTTCGTTGTAAGGTTTCTGAATGCATCTGCCTGTTGGTGTATGATAGCGTGCTGTTGTAAGACGTATCATGGTACCGTCGGGAAGATTGAACGGACGCTGTACGAGTCCTTTTCCAAACGATCTGCGGCCTATAACCAGACCCCTGTCCCAATCCTGAACGGCACCAGAAACAATTTCGCTCGCAGAAGCTGATCCTTCATCAATTAAAACAATAAGTTTTCCTTTTTCAAAACTTCCGGCAGCAGTAGCAAACGATTTTTGCATAGGGCTGTTCTGACCTTCGGTATAAACAACGAGTTTGTCTTTTGCAAGAAATTCGTCTGCAAGATCAATGGCTGTATTTAAGTATCCACCGCCATTACCGCGAAGGTCGAGGATCAGGCTTTTCATTCCTTTAGTTTTCAGATTAGTCATTGATTCAGCAAATTCATTCATGGTGGTTGCACCAAAACGGTTTAGTTTAATATAACCAATATCAGTTGTTGCCATATACGTTGCATCAATGCTGTTGATAGGAATTTTATCTCTTGTGATCGTATAATCTATCAGTTCCTTTAAACCTTTGCGCTTAATTGTAACTTTTACTTTGGAGCCTTTATCGCCTCTTAGATGTTTAAACACCCATGCATTATTTATTTTACTTCCTGTTGCATCCTCGTTGTCAATTTTCACAATGCGATCTCCGGGCATAATTCCGAGTTTTTCCGATGGACCGCCCTGAGTTGGAGTTACAACCATTATAGTATCTTT
>JBBQSF010000036.1:0-23898 GCA_038214085.1 Bacteroidales bacterium
TTTTTTAAGAATTTTTCTTTTATTATCAGTTATATGGAGTTTTTCTCCAGAAATTTATGCTCAAAAAAACCATTCGCTTTACCGCACATTCGACGAAAATGTTAAAACAGGAAACATCAGCATTGAAAAGGCGATAAGTTATTATAACCTTTTTAAAGAATCTCAGAACACAAAAGCAAAAGCATTTACTGCAAAAATATTGGCGCAATGCTATCTTAACGAAGGAGAAAATGATTCCGCATCAAAATATCTTCTTCAAACTTTTGAATTTTACAAAGCAGCTCCTGATAAGAATGGATTTTTATATGCAAAATTTACTGAAGCAGGATTATATGAAGCCCAAGGAAATAGGAATAAAGCACTTGATATTTTCCACAGCATTGAAAATTCGTTAAGTGATTCTGTTGAGAATTACCTTCAGGTTAAGGTGTACCAAAACATTGGAAATACCCTGGCTTTTCTGGGAAAATTAGACTCTGTAAAAATCTATTTTCAAAAATCACTAACCACAGCTTCATTGGCAAAGGACACACTTCTTACCGCTTCATCGCTTAGGAGTTTAAGTTTTTATTATCTGAAAATATCCGATTACGGCAGTGCAATAAAGTACATGAAATATTCGCTGCAGCTCGAAAAAGCTTATGGTAAAAGCCCGACACTGGGGAAGACATTGCTAAATCTGGGGGTAATTTATTCCGAATGGGGTAAAACTTCCGATGCAATTCGCTATCTGAAAGAATCGATCAGTATTCTTCAAAGCAAAAGCGATAAAATCACTTATTCCTGGGCTTTATATAATCTTGGTTCTGCCTATTATGATCAGAACAAACTTGATTCAGCCTTTTTATACAATTCAATTGCAAAAGAACACTTTGAAAAATACAAAGACGAGGATGGGATTGCTGCTACAAATTTTATGGAAGGAGAAATTTTATACGGGAGGAAAAAGTACAATGAAGCCCTCGCCAAATATAAAATAGCAGAAAATATTTTCAGCCAAGAAGAAGCTCTGGATAAGCTTACAACAATATATAACCGTATTGGCAGCACCTATTTGGATGCGAAGGAATACACCCTGGCAGAAAAATACTTTATTTTGGGTTATAAACTCAGCACCGAACTCGATTACAAACACCTGATTAAAGAAAATGTTTCTGGCCTAGCGCTTGTATATGAGTATATGGGAAATTATAAGGATGCCTATAAATTTCTTAAAAAAGAAAAACTGCTTCACGATTCCATTTTCTCACAAAAATCCGATAGCATTGCCTCCGAACTCAATGTGCGTTTTGGTACCGAGCGAAAACAACTTCGTATTCAGGTATTAGGGCAAGAGAATACAATAAAATCAGAAAAGCTAAAAAGAAATACTATTTTATTTTTTGTTCTAATCGTTGCTTTCCTATTTATTGTAGGTTTTGGTCTGCTGCTTTTTCGGCAAAGCAAGCTTAAATCTTCTTTAAAAAACCTGCAACTTGATCAAAAATTGTTGAGATCTCAAATGAATCCTCACTTCATGTTCAATGCGCTGTCAACCATTCAAGGCTATATGCAGGCAAATGATCCGATGAAAGCATCAGTATATCTGGCAGAATTTTCAAAGCTTATGCGGGCAATTCTCGAAAGTTCTATAAACGACAATATTCCGCTCGACAAAGAAGAAGAAATTATCAACACGTATTTATATCTTCAACGGGTACGTTTTAATGAAAAATTTGATTATTCCGTTCAAGTAATTTCAGATGTTGAAAAAGACTGGGTTATGGTTCCACCAATGCTTATACAACCCTTTGTTGAAAATGCAGTAGAATATGGAATAAAAAACATTAATTATCAGGGTAAAATTACTGTTACTTATGAATTAAAAAATGCTTACATAAACGTAACAATTCAGGACAACGGCCCCGGAATAGGTTCAGAAAGCCAAAAATCAAAAGCGCATCGTTCGCGTGCAACAGAAATAACCAAACAACGTATAGAAATTATTCAGAAAAAATTAAAAAAAGAAGTAGCATTCGTCATTGAAGATCTCAACAAAAACGAAGAAACCGGTGTTAAAATTTTTATTTCGATACCAATAGAAAATGATTAATTTTACTTAATGAAATTAATAATTGTAGAGGACGAAATTACTATCCGCAATATGATAGCTGGATTTGTCAGGGAAATGTTTCCAGAAATTAACATCTGTGGTTTTGCCGACAGTGTTGCAAGCGGTGAAGCCCTTATAAAAAAAGAACTTCCTGATATTGCCCTGTTTGACATTGAACTTAAAGATGGAAGTTCATTTGAAATACTTGAAAAAATAAGGCCGGTTAATATGTCGCTCATTTTTATTACAGCCTATGACAATTATGCCGTAGATGCATTCCGCTTTTCAGCCATTGATTATATTCTTAAACCTATAAATCCGGTACTGCTTAACGAAGCTATATTTCGTGCAATTGATCAGCAAAAAGCCAGAAGCATAAGACAAAATTTGGATGCTTTGCTCGAGAACATAAAGCAACCTACGCATAAAAAAAGGAAACTTGTGCTGCGGACTTCCGAAAAAATTCATATTCTTGAAATCACCAATATCCTTCGAGCCGAAGCCGATAACAATTACACTGGTTTTTTTTTAATTGATGGTTCAAAGATTGTTGTGTCAACCACTATCAAAGAATATGAGACCATTTTGTCTTCTGCAGGATTCCTTCGCATTCACCAATCCCATTTGGTTAACCTCGAACACATCGTAAATTTTACCAAGCGCGATGGTGGATCTGTAGTGATGACAGATAAAAGCGAAATACCCGTTTCAACTCGGAAGAAACAGGAATTAATGGATGCTTTGAACCAGCTCGGATTTTAATTTCTTGTATTCAATTTCTAAACCTGACCTGCCGGAATCAAAATAACCATTATCAACCTTTCATTTTGATATCATTTGGAATATAACCGATTTAATGGTTTGACAAATGCCGACAGGGATTCATTGAACGCACTTCCATAAACAATAAAACCTAAAATGTAATATTTATTCCAATGCTTGGCATAATTGGCAGTTGATCCACACGTTCCTGGGTAATACGGTCGACATAAAAAATATTTTTTCTGCTGTAAACATTGGTAATACTAGCAATTGCCTCGAGGGTTGAATTTTTTCCAAGTTCTATTTTTCGTTTTATTGTAACATCCAGGCGGTGATAAGTAGGCAATTTACCTTTATTGGGCGCATCGTATAAAATGCTCAGATTTCCGTTAGCAGTTGTGTAATCAGTATTGATGCCATCGGTAAAGGGAATAGATTCGTAATATCCCTGATTCAGAGTAAAAGGGAAGCCTGAACCAAAGTTCCAACGGACATCAGCCGTCCAAGCAAAAGTTTCACCAAAAGTATATGAGCTTACTATGTTGATATTATGCCTGCGGTCATAGTGAGGAACATAGTTCACCAGTCCATCGTATCTATGAATAAAGCCATAAGAGTAAACAGCCCATATATACAAACGGTTGTAATCATATTTAAGCGAAAGATCAAAACCTTCAGCATCTCCATTTTCCACAATAAAATCTTTTTTCAGATAATCGGGTTTGTCATAATTTTCAGGAGTATCGTCAAAAATTTTATTCCTGTTGATATTGGTAAGTTGCGGAAAATATTTATAATAACCTTCAATATTCATGGTAATATGTTTAAAAATATCATATTCCATCCCAACAATTAAATGTCTGGACCTCTGCAATTTGTTTGTAATTTGCTTGCCATCAAATTGCTCCTGCAAATTATCAGGACTGGTAAGGAATCCATAAAACAAGTTCACAACATCTCTGTCGGAATTGGCACTAATAAGGTTCTGAGTATACAAACCAGCGGCAAGTTTAAAACGCATAACTTTGGTTGCATTATATTTCATGGCAAAGCGCGGTTCGGGAGACATTGTGGAAGGAGAAGAATAATAATGCAATCTGAAGCTAGGTTCAATAAGTAATTTTTTTAATACAATTTTATCTTTAAAAAAAACAGCAACTTCAGTCGTATTTTCCTGTTCTTGAATTTTTCGATTCACCGAATTATAATAATTAAAATCTGTTTTATATCCCTGCATTTCAATACCCCACTTTGCCTCATTTTTTCCAAGGTAATAAGTAAAATTCAAGCCCATGTTAAAACCGTTGATCTGGCTTGTACGTGGATCTCTGTTTTCTTCCTCGAGAGAAATTTTATAGTTGGAAATTGCGAGAATCCCCTGAATTAAAACAGATGAATTTCCCGGAACCAGCACAAAATTTGTTCCTCCGCCCTGCGACACCCAATTAAAATCAGAAATAGCTTTGTATTTAACTTTATCATCGAACCGAAACCCAAAAACATTGATTTTATTTCCATTGTCGCCATTAATAGATATTTTCGCATAAAGATCAGTAAAATTGAAAGGCAGCCCTGCAGTATCAATATATTTGTAAAACATTTTTGAACTTTGTTCCAGATATGAATTTTTAGCTGAAAATATGAACGAAGTGCTACCCCCATTTGATTCGGTTTCTTTTGCCAAAGGACCTTCAATTAAAAGTTTAGAACCAAAAGGGCTGGCTGAGACTTTACCCGCAAGTCTTTTTTTGTTGCCGTCTTTGGTAGAAATATCCATAACTGACGAAATTCGACCGCCGTATTCAGCGCCAAAGCCACCGGTATAAACATCGGCATTTCTCAGAATATCCGTATCAAAAACCGAAAACAGCCCAATAGAATGGAATGGATTATAAATCACCATTCCATCAAGAAGTACCTTGTTCTGAATGGGTGAACCTCCACGAATATATAACTGTCCACCTTGATCGCCGGTAAAAATAACACCAGGAAGTACTTGCAGATACTGAGCCAGATCTGGCTGGCCCCCAACGGATGGAATCTGGGAAATTTGTTTGGGTGTTATTTTTGCTACCGATATTTTGGTTTCAATTTTATTTTCTTCTTTTTCTGCAGAAACATTAAGCATTTTGAGATTGACAGACGATTTATTCAATTTTAGATTTCGTGAAATAATTTCAGCATTGCTTACAGAAATATTTTCTTTAATGGTATCAAAGCCCAGATAGGTTATTATTAAAGTATAATCTCCGGCAGGTATTTTAGAAATAACGTAATACCCGTTTACGTCAGAAACTGCTCCAAAAGTGGTCCCAAGCAGATATACGCTAGTAAAAATAACCGGTTCACCGGTTTCGTTTTCAGTAATAAATCCTTTAATACTTGCCGTTTGGGCACTAGAATAGTTAGCTGTAAAAATAAATGCAATAAATACCAGCAGTATTGTTATTATTCGGTTCTTCATTTCTTGTTTCTCTATCAGGTTGGATAATGCGATAAAAGTAATTAATATTTCATTTAATAATAAAACATTCTAATTATTTACTCATTTTAAGTATGATTTTGAATTCTTCGGGTGCTATTGGCATAACCGACAAACGGGCTTGTTTAATCAAAGCGACATTTTGCAGTAAAGGTTCGGATTTAATCTTTAAAAGAGACACCGGAACTTTGAATGCTTCCAGAGGTTCGATATCTACCGCAACCCATTGCGTTCCAGCAGCAGTTGGGTCGGGGTAATACTCAGTAATTACTTTGGCAATACCAACAACTTCAAGTCCTTCAATGCTATGGTAAAAAAGTATCTTATCGTTTTTTTTCATGAGTTTCAGGTTATTTCTTGCCTGAAAATTGCGGACACCATCCCACATTGTCCTTCCATCTTTTTGAAATTTTTCCCAGTGATAAGTGGAAGGATCTGATTTTATAAGCCAGTAATTCATGATTAATGTATGATTTTATAAATCAATTCTTTTAAAAGTTCGCCGTCGGAACCATATGCTGCACTATTATCCACACCCTTTGATTTCAGATCATAAGTGCGGAGTAAAGAAATTATTTTTTTTGTTTTTGGTTCGGTAAAAACACGAACAGCTGTTGCATAATCATTAAAAAAATAAGGATTTATTCCTAGAACACTACTAATGTTTGCTTTGGATTTATCCTGAGTATGATGAAAGACAAGTATTTTTGAAAAAAACGAATACATTATAGAAAGTGTTGCCACAAGCGGATTTTCTTTTGGGTTAGCAGTAAAATAAAGCGCTATCTGATTGGCCTTGAAAACATCTTTTTTTAAAAATGCTTTTTGCAGTTCAAAGACATTAAAATCCTTACTTATTCCTATGTTGGCTTCGATATGCCCTGTATTAATAGTAGTTCCTGCCGGAACATTAATAGTAAGTTTTGTGAGTTCACTGTTTATTTTGCTTAGATCAGAACCCAGATATTCCGACAGCATAATGGAAGCATCGGGTAATATCATATAGCCTTTTTTACTTAGGCTGGCAACAATCCATGCAGGCAAATCGCTGTCGTATAATTTAACTGCTTCAAATAAAATGCCTTTCTTATCAACCAGTTTGGAAAATGCTTTTCTCTTGTCAAGTTTTTTGTATTTGTAGCAGATAACCAGCAGCGTTGACTTTAGAGGGTTTTCAACATAAGATTGCAGGTCTTCAATATCTTTTATATTCTGCGCCTCCTTAACAATTACAACTTGATAATTGGCCATCATCGGAAAACGTTTTGCATAACCTATAATTGTAGAAATATCAATATCTCTACCGTAAACTATGGTTTGATTAAATTCCTTTTCTCCCTCCGATAATACATTTTCTGCAATATAGTCGCTGATTTCATCAATAAAATATGCCTCTTCACCCATTAAAAAATAAATCGGATGATACACCTGATTCTTGAGGTCGTTAATAATTTGCTCAAATTTCATTCGCCCTATAGTTCTTTGTCTGTTTCTTCCTTATAATCAAAATAAAGGTGCTTCACCGTTAATCCGTTATTGATAAGCTGGTTCAATGATGCAATTCCGATACTTAGATGCTCATGTGTAAACGCTTCTGACACCTTTTTATCACTTTCTTCCGTTTTCACGCCGGAAGAAATCATTGGCTGATCACTTACAAGTAACAATGCCCCGGTAGGAATATGGTTTGCAAAACCAACACTAAAAATGGTTGCTGTTTCCATATCAATTGCCATTGCACGGATATCTCTAAGATAATCTTTAAACTTTTCATCATGTTCCCAAACCCTTCTGTTTGTAGTGTAAACAGTACCGGTCCAATAATCGCGGTTATAATCACGAATAGTAGTTGAAATAGCTTTTTGAAGATTAAACGAAGGCAGTGCAGGAACTTCCGGTGGAAAATAGTCGTTTGAAGTACCATCACCACGAATTGCAGCAATAGGAAGAATCAGATCTCCCAATTGGTTTTTCTTTTTTAATCCACCACATTTCCCCAAAAAAAGGCAAGCCTGAGGTTCAATACCACCTAATAAATCCATGATAGTTGCAGCATTTGCACTTCCCATTCCAAAATTTACGATTGTTATATCATCTTTTGTTGCGCTGGGCATGGCTCTATCCTGCCCCAAAATAGGCACATTGAACTGATCGGCAAACATCCGCACATAACGGTTAAAATTAGTAAGCAGAATATATTTCCCAAAATTTGATAGTTCAGTTCCTGTATATCGCGGAAGCCAGTTTTCAACTATTTCTTGTTTTGTTTTCATTATTTTGAAAATTAAAGTACAAAGTTAGAAGTTTTGTGCTAATATCATTATTTTTGTTGAATGTTAGTCCCATTAAATATCCCGGAGAACTCGTTTATTTTTCGCAATAATAAAGGAAAAGAGCAGATCTTCGACCGATTCAGAAAAAAATATATAAACCTCACTCCAGAAGAATGGGTTCGGCAAAATTTTTTATGCTGGCTTTGTGATACAAAAAAATTTCCTGCCTCACTTATGGCAGTTGAAAAATCAATTGAGGTGAACCATTTGAAAAGAAGATACGATGCAGTGATATACGATAAAAGCCACAATCCCGTGATGCTGATTGAATTTAAATCGCCCAATATAAAAATAATGCAGGCAGCTTTTGAACAAGCAGCCAGATATAATCTTAAACTAAAAGTACCGTATCTGATAGTAAGTAACGGTATGAATCACTTCTGCTGTTGTATTAATTTTGAAAACGGGGAAATCTCTTTTCTAAAAGAAATACCCGAATTTAGTACCCTTAAATTTTGAGTCATTTTATAAATTGCTTATCTTTGAAAAATAAATTTTGCGTTATGTTTATAAAACTTCTGCGCTTTTTAATTTTTATTGTGATATTTTATTGCAATTCCGATTGTTCATTGTTTGCTCAGCAATTTAAACTTCCAGAAACAATTACTGACAAAGATTATATTTCTAATGCAGTAATTTTTCGTGTAAAACCCGAATACCGTTCTCTCTGCACAGAACAAGGAGTAAGTATTCCAGCACTTACAAAAATTTTCGATCTTATTAATGCCCAAACTGTATGGAAGAAATTTCCAGGAAAAAAATCTCCAGAAACTGATCTGAATAAATATGGTGAAAAAATGGAAGATCTTTCATTAATTTACGAGCTAAAATATTCCAATACAATAAAAATTCAGGACGCTGCAAATTATTTACTTTCTTCGGGGGTTCTAATTTATGCAGAGCCACATTATTTACCACAATTGCTTTATGTTCCAAACGATCCTGCTGCCGACACCTCAAATACCGCGACATTCAAGCAGTGTGCATTAAAACAGGTTAAAGCATATCAGGCATGGGAAATACAAGAAGGAGACACAAATATTGTAGTTGGCATTTCAGATACCGGTACAGAAGTTTTCCACCCCGACTTGCTTCCCAACAATAAAATAAATTATTACGACCCAATAAACGGCATTGACGATGATAATGATGGTTTTACTGATAATTATTACGGTTGGGATCTAGGCGAGAATGACAACAATCCGCAATATAACACTATAGGGCATGGTGTATTTGTTTCGGGCATTACAGCTGGAGTTGTAAATAACTCAATAGGAATTGCCGGAATCGGATTTAAATCAAAATATCTTCCTGTTAAAATTGACAACGCCACTGGATCTTTGGTTATGGCATACGAAAGCATCATCTATGCTGTTGATCATGGGGCCTGTGTGGTAAACTGTTCCTGGGGCGGATACTCGGGTGCTGGTCAATTTGGTCAAAACGTGGTAAATTATGCTACAAACAATATGGATGCTCTTGTTGTTGCAGCCGCAGGAAACTCTGACAACGATTATCTTATTTATCCTGCATCATATAATTATGTTTTAAGTGTTGCCAATGTTGATTGCAGCGATATTAAAGCCCCAACGTCAAGCTATGGATCAAGGATTGATTTGTCTGCTCCCGGCTTAAGCGTATATTCCACATGGGTAAATGGAGGTTACACTTTCTCCACGGGAACTTCGTTTTCAGCCCCTTTGGTTGCAGGTGCTGCAGCAATATTAAAAGCACACTTTCCCCTATACTCTGCCATTCAAATTGCACAGCAACTTAAATCTACAACCGATTATATTGATGCTATACCTGCCAATTTATCTTATGCTGGTCAGTTGGGTACCGGAAGGCTAAATTTATATCGGGCACTCACCGAAAGTGGCATACCATCAGTTGTTATGCTTACAAAAGTAGTTGGCGACAATAATGACGGAACATTTACCGGGCACGACACTCTAAGAATTTGGGGTACATATAAGAATTTTCTTGCTCCTACTTCAGCTGGATTTAAAGCTACTTTAACCTCTACAAGCCCATACGTTCAAGTTTTAAATAATTCCACAACACTTGGTATTATCCCTATGCTTGGCACAAAAGACAACTCAATTGATAAATATACAGTTAAAATTCTTCCTTCAATTCCTGTTGGTTATTCAATTGATTTCAAACTCAAGTACGAGGATGTTAGTCTGGGATACGTTGCTTATGACTATTTTTCTGTAATAGCAAATATTGATTATATCAATATAGACACAAATAAAGTAGCATCAACTGTTACAAGTAAAGGAAGAATAGGTTACAATCAAGTTAACTACCAACAGGGGCTTGGCTTCACATATAACAACGGAGCATCGCTTGTTAGTACAGGAGGATTTTTGATTGGCAGTTCCACTGGGATGGTTTCCGATAATATTTACGGATCAACTTCGGGAAACTATGACGACGATTTTAAACTTCAGAAAGTAGTTCGTAAAATTATTCCTCCAGTAATTTCCGATTTTGAAACAACTTGTATGTTTAATGATAGCCTTGCAGGCTCCACCAAAATGGGCTTATCTATTCGGCATAACGCATTTGCATGGGATTCTGCTGGCGCAGAAAACTTCATCATCCACGAATTCATCATAAAAAACAACAGTACAACAACATATCCTATGCTATACTGCGGTATTTATATGGACTGGGACATCAGCACAGATGATGGTTTATCCGACAGAGCAAATTACGATGCAACAAATAAAATGGGATATGTGTTTTCATCGCTGGGCGGAGTTCATGCTGGCATTAAACTGCTTTCCCCTGGAACTGTTCATCATTATGCTTTTGATAACGATGGCGGATACAACGGATCAAGCAGCAGTATTAAAATTATCGATGGGTTTACAGGCTTCGAAAAGTATAATGCACTTAAAACCGCAAACAGAAATCTTGCCGGAGTAAATAACAATGGCAACGATGTTTCCGACCTAATGAGCACCGGTCCTTTCTCTCTCATACCTGGAGATTCGGCAACAGTTGCATTTGCATTGCTGGCAGGCGATAACCTTACTTCAATTCAGGGAAGTGCAGAAGTCGCTGATGAGCTGTACAACCACACTTCATCAGTTAATGAAATGATTACCGATAAAAATCCGCTCTTGCTTGAAGTAACTCCAAACCCGGTATCCGATAGGTGTAAGATTACTTTCAACATTCCTGAATCAGGAAATGTCAGCATTACAATTATTGATTCTAAAGGAAAAGAAGTATTGTTTCTTCTGAACGCAATTACCGGAATTGGCTATCATCAACTCACTCCTGAAATTTCCTCACTTGGCGCAGGTATGTATCAGGTATGTCTTTCTTACAAATCAAAGGTATATTCCCGGTATATCACTATTGTAAAATAAATTAAATAATGTCTTGATTTTTCACTAATACTTTTTTAATGGAAAATATTCCAAAGGAACTGGTAAATTTTGTACTGGTAACACTCGTATCTCTGATTATTGGTTTGGCACAACGTAGGCTTCATCCCGAAAGCGAAGAATTTAAACCTTTCGGCACTGATCGCACATTTACATTTATCGGAATTTTAGGTTATATTCTTTATACCATTAAACCCGATGAGTCTGCTTACTTTCTTGGAGGCGGATTGATGCTGCTGGTGCTGCTTTCAATTAACTATTACTTTAAAATTCAATCGATAAAGTTGTATGGAATTACTACTATAATTATTGCTTTTATTACCTATTGCCTCGCACCTCTAATTATCACACAACCGCTTTGGTTTTTTCTCTTGGTTGTTGTAACTGTTTTAATATTTACAGAACTCAAAGAGTCGTTTCTCGCCATTTCGCTAAAGTTCGACCGTGATGAGTTTCTGACTTTAGGGAAATTTTTAGTGATTGCAGGTGTTGTATTACCTATAGTTCCTGACACGCCAATTGTTCCCTACCTCAGCATTTCCGCGTATAAAATATGGCTTGCAGTAGTTGTAATTTCAAGTATTTCATATTTAAGTTTTTTACTTAAAAAATTTGTATTTAAGGACTCGGGAATTATCATTTCAGGTATCCTTGGCGGATTATACAGCAGCACCGCAACAACCATTATTCTTGCACGCAAGTCTAAATTATCTGCAGTTTCTGGAAATCAGTATGCCGCTGCAATTATTTTAGCTACAGCAATGATGTATCTAAGAATTATGTTGCTTTTGCTTATTTTTAATGCCAAGCTTTTTCAAATGTTATGGCCTTCATTTGTTATTTTATTTCTGGTATCTGTTTTAACTGCTATTTATATCTTGAAATTTCACAAAGTGAAAAGAGACAACATAGATGAAAAAGTGATATACGACAAAAACCCCCTCGAATTTAAAGTTGCAATAATTTTTACGATACTTTATGTAGCCTTTACATTTATTACCTATTATACAATATTGCAGTTTGGTAGTAAGGGATTAAGTGTTTTATCATTTATTGTAGGAGTTACGGATATTGATCCATTTTTAATTAACCTTTTTCAGGGCAAATATGAAGTTGGACTTGTAGTTCTCGCTGTTGCCACTTTACAATCCATAATCAGTAACAACATTATTAAGGCACTGTATGCAGCATTTCTGGCAAAAAAAGTTATTGTAAAACCATTATTGATTGGTTTTGCAATAATCATTGTTATCAATTCAGTCTTAACCATATTGTTGTATCAATAATTTTTTTGCATTCCAAAAAAAAGCGGGCTGGAATAAATCCAACCCGCTTTTTTTTAATTAACTAAATCTAACAAATTATGGTAATGCATTCATATAACTAATTTCGGCAGGAGTCATTGTTAAGCCATAGTCTGTAACGTTCCAAACTATTGTTTGAATGTTATATTCTTCACCATAAGGATATTGTTTTGGCGACATAATACCAACCATTGTGTTAAGCTCAACATTATTGGTTACTGGTCCCATAAAATAAATAGCGCCGTAGCTGCTTGGCATCAGCGTATGGTTTAAGCAATAAGCCTGAATGCATGCAAATGCAGTATCCTGAGCAGGCAACTGAATGTGAACATCCTGTAAAATAAACCCTTTCTGATATTGTCCCATAGAATCAACATCCAGCGAATCGCAGAAAATAAGACCGCCAGGAAGAGTGAGTGTTGCAGGTGTTGGAAGTGTGTTGTAAAACATTACATAAAGATTTACATAAGTTCCCGTACCATAAGTAATCCAGCTTTTAGGAGCTTTATTATAAGGAAAAGATCCTTTGTAACTTTTATCAACAACCTTGGCATAAGGCATTCCACCACGGATAGAGCCAATAATTTTTACATTTTTAGGTAGCTGAAAATTAGTTCCAGATGGATAACCAGGATGAGATCCTAATCCGGAAACAGAAGATACGCTTTTAGGATTGTCTTGATTGTTATTGCTGTTAGTGTCTTTTTTGCAGGATGTGGCAAAGATGGCAAAAACCAAAACCAATCCGATAAGAAATAAATTTTTGTTTTTCATAGTATTAAGGTTTTAAATTAATTTGTGCATTAGTGGCTTTAAAAATAAGACGCATTACTTAAACTTTAGTTGCTTTTTGATTTCTGAAACAAATATATGCTAAAGTTGTAAGGTAAAAAAATTAAAAAAATAATATTTCTTACCTATTCATATAAATATTTATTAAACAAAATACCTTATTATTTGAGCTATTCTGAACATATTTATTACCTGTTAAGTAAATTAATAAAGAATTCAAATCAAAAATTATTGGACAATCATAAACAAAATCTAAGTATTTGCTTCGATTTTGTTTATTTCTTTCCTTTTGGGGTAAAATTTGAAACGCTTCACTTTTAAGCTGAAAATATTTACAAATAAACAATATTTTTTTGCATTTCAATCTTTTTTACAATATCTTTGTTTTGGTTATTCTTCAATAATATACGCCAAATTTACCATATAATTAGATAAGCAGTCTGTTTTTATAAACCAATTTCCTTAGCACATCTTAATCTGTAACAGAATGAGAACTCTTAACGAAATATTGATTGCTGGGCACGACCAACGCACAAATTATCTCATTAAGAATATCCTTAAAAGTGAGGGCTATCAAACAGTTTCAGTTAGTACATCCAAAGATGCGTATCAAAAACTTTCCGAATCTCCTGACGCTCTTCTTATTCTTGATTATACCATGCTCGATCAACTTGCGAAGCTTTTAATAAACAATGTGAATTCAAAAAATATTTCTAAATGTTTTGTTGTTTTGCTAAGCCCGGGAGAAGAAAAGTATGCTTCTCAAATTTTAAAACTTGGCGCTAACGATATCATTTTAATTGATAGTTCACTCGAGGAGATTATATTAATTGTTATCAATAAAATAAAAAAGCAACAGCAATCAGAAATTCAACTTGAGCAGACACACAAAAATTACCTACAATCAGAGGAATTAAGGCTGGAACTGGAATCAAAATATTCCGAACTTATCACAAATGCTTCAAATATCATTTTTACAGCTGATATGGATGGGAATTTCACAACGGTGAATCCAGTGGTTCAAAAAATATTGGGATATAGTATTGACGAATTCACAATGCTGAACTATAAAAATATTCTAACTCCTGAAACACGCTCAATAGCTATAAAACATTTAGTTTTAATGTCCAGAAGTCAGGAACTGAGAGCCAGCTATGAAATAGATATTTTTCATAAAGATGGTGCAGTTTTAACTTTTGATATTAGCTCATACGTTAGGCATGTTAATGGAATTCCTAAAGAGATTTACGGCATTTCGAGCGATATTACGGAAAGAAAAAAATTAATAAATGAGTTAAATCGCAATTACGATGTGCAGCAGGTTGTAAATTCATTGCTTCAGTTATCCTTGAAAGACACTCCTATTGATGATTTGCTGCATGAGGCCATCAAACTTATTGTAAATATTCCCTGGCTCTCCTTTGAAAAACAGGGAGCTATTTTTCTTACCACATCCGACAATAATCTTAAAATGTCAGCTGAATACGGCCTTCCAGATAAAGTGAAAGAGTCTTGTAAAAATGTAGCTTTTGGCAAGTGCATTTGCGGAAATGTTCTCGCAACAAAAAAAGCAATGTTTGGAAATAAAATTTCACATAGTCAAGAAATTGAGATTGATGGGTTGAATGACCACGATCATTATTGCATCCCGATTTTATTTGGCGATAAGGTATTTGGTGTAATCAACACTTACCTTGTTAAAGAACATGTTTTTTCAGATTTTGAAGCAGATTTTTTAAATTCCGTTGCCAACACGCTTTCAGGAATTATTGCAAGGAAAAAAGCGGAAAAAGCCGCTCAGGAGTTGCTTGATCAGTTGGAAAACAGAGTTAAACAAAGAACCGAAGAACTTTCGAACACCGAAAATCTTTACCTAACAACAGTGAACTCTTTTAACGATTGGGTTTATGTAATTGATATGGATTTTAACCTTGTGTTTTTAAATCAATCTTTACAAAACTTTTTCAAAAACAACGGTTATCAGAATGGGTTTATTGGAAGGAAATTAAATAAAGTATTTGATTTTTTAAAAGAAGAAACCATTAAGGAAATTGAAACCGCTTTTATTACGTCGGAAGAAATAAAAAGCGATGCAGAATACTCAGCCTTTGGAAAAAATTATTATGTGCAACAAATTATTTCTCCCATTATTCAGGAAGGTAAAGTAATAAGAATTGTTGTAACTGTTCATGATTTTACAGAAACAAAAAAAGCAGAAGAAGAAATCCGGAAAAATCTGAACAAAGAAAAAGAACTCAATCAGCTTAAGTCTCAATTTATTTCAACGGTTTCTCATGAATTCAGAACACCACTGGCTGGAATTCTTTCAAGCGTTCAGCTTTTGAAACGATATGGCGACAAATGGGATAACGATAAAAAAGAAAAAATTTACAAACAGATATTTGATGCTGTATATCATACCAAGTCGCTTCTCGACGATGTTTCGCTCATCAATAAAGAACAAAGCAACAAATTATATTTTAAACCAGATTTCATTGATCTAAAGCCTCTCATTAATCAGATAATTGAAGAAAACCTGAATATTTTCGGAATTGATTTTCATGTAAATACAACATTTAATCTCAGCTCGGAAACCTATTATCTCGATGAGGTTATGATACGTCATATTTTCAGCAATCTGCTCTCAAATGCACTTAAGTACAGCAGTGAAAATAAGGATATCATGGTTTCAATTACAGAAGAAAACAACGAAAAAATTAAAATCATTGTAGAAGATCAAGGAATTGGAATTCCCGATGAAGATCTCAAATATCTTTTTGAGCCGTTCCACCGCGCATCAAATGTGGAGAACATTAAGGGAACAGGATTCGGGATGTCGATTGTAAAACGCTTTGTAGATCTTCATCAGGGAGAAATTATTATAGAATCAACAATTAACAAAGGCACTAAAATAACTGTAATTCTGCCTTGCAGCCTGAAAAAATAAATTCATAACCAATGGAAAAAATTCTTGTTATTGAAGACGATTCCATATTAAGAGAAAATATTGCAGAATTTCTCAGAGAAGAAAATTTTGAAGTTATCACTGCTGTTAATGGAAAAATAGGTTTGGATAGCGCATTAAATGAATTTCCCGACCTTATTCTTTGTGATGTGGGAATGCCGGAAATGGACGGCTACGAAGTTTATAAAAACATTCTCAAAGACCCATCGGCTTCCTTGATTCCGTTTATTTTTCTTACCTCAAGAGTAGAAAAAGATGATGTACGTTTGGGCATGGGTATGGGAGTTGATGATTACATTTCGAAACCATTCAACTTTGATGAATTGCTCAATTCTATTCGTGCCCGGATCGATAGGAAAGAAAAAGTTATAAAAGCAAATGAAGAAAAATTCAGAGCGCTAACAGAATCTTCGCTCACAGGTGTTTTTATGATGAACGGAGACACCTTTGATTATACCAATGAAAAATTTTCGAGAATTACAGGATATACCAAACAACAGCTACTTATAATGGGATTTAAAGATTTATTGTTACAAGAAGATTCGGAAAAAGCATTACATGAAATTGATTCCTGTATGAAATCAGCTGATCAGTCGTCAGTTATTGAATTTAGAATTAAATCCAAAACCAATAAAATTCGTTACGTTGAAATGTTTTGTCGTGCTGCGCTTCTTAAAAACGAATTATTCCTTATTGGAAATATTCTCGATATCACCGAAAGGAAAAAAGCACTCGACCAGATTATCCTGGCTAAAGAAGAAGCGGAACTCGCCAACCGTGCAAAAGGTGAGTTTTTCGCAAATGTAAGTTATGAATTGCGAACGCCCTTAACCAGTATAATTGGGATGTCTGAATTGCTGCTGGATGCAGAAACAAATAATGAAAAACGCGAAAATATTGATTTCATTATATCTTCAGCCAACGACCTGCTGATGTTCATGAACGACATTATTGATATATCAGTTATTGAATCGGGAAGATATGAATTGCATTTTGATATGTTCAGTTTGCATCATGCCATTGATAATGCGCTTAAAATTCTGGATCAAAAAGCAAAAGTTAAAAACCTAGAACTGATTGTAAATATTCACAGCGAATGTAACCTATCACTGTATGGTGATGAGATTAAAGTAAGGCAGATCATTTATAATATTGTTGGCAATGCAGTTAAGTTTACCGAACATGGTATAATACATTTCAAAGTAGAACCACTTCCATCGCACGATGAAAAAAAGTGTTTTATATTTACAGTTAAAGATACTGGTATTGGTATTGCGCCCGATAAGCAAGAAATAATTTTTAATGCTTTTCAGCAGGCAGACAATTCAACTACCAGAAAATACGGAGGAACAGGTTTAGGACTTACCATATCAAAAAAATTAATTGAACTCATGGGTGGAAAAATATGGATGCAAAGCACACTGAGAAAAGGAAGTACGTTTTACTTTATCCTATGTTTTGATGATAAAATTAAAAAAGTTTAAAACTCAAAAAAAGTGAACACAATATTACTGATCGAGGACGACAAAACATTGAGAGAAAACACTTCTGATTTTCTCTCCGAAGAAGGCTTTAGGGTGCTTACCGCAGAAGACGGACTTATTGGCGTTCAGTTGGCAATAAAACATTTACCCGACCTGATTCTCTGCGATATTTCCATGCCCAATATGAATGGATACGATTTTTATAAAACAATTCAGCAAATAAACGCAACATCAACAATTCCGCTTGTATTTTTAACCGCCCGCACGGAAAAAGAAGACGTAAGAGCAGGAATGCAACTTGGCGCCGATGATTACATTACAAAACCATTTGATTTTTCTGAACTTCTTAAAGTTGTAAAAATTCGACTTGCGAAACAACAGAGAATTATAGCAGTTAATGATGAAAAATTTTATGCCCTTATTGATAACCCACAAATTGGTGTTTACATATACAGTAATGGCAAATTTATTTATAATAATAGTGCCCTTGCCAAAGTATTTGGATATGATCAGGAGGAGTTTAACAATTTATCCCTTGAAGAGATTATAGATGATGGCTATAGAGAAAATGTGTTTACCGAAATTAACAAATGTTTCAATGGAATTAAAAATACTATCCATACCAAATTTGACGCTATTCATAAAACATTGGATAAAGTAACTGTTGAACTATATGGTACAGTAATAAATTACAACGGCGAAGCAAGCATTATCGGAAACATTACCTCTGTAAACAAGGATAGCGATGAGCAAGCTATTTCAAAAAAACATACTGATAATTTAGAAAAGCTGAGCCGACGTGAGCAGGAAGTACTTGAACTTATCTGCAAAGGTTACTCAACCACGGATGTTGCTACTGCCTTGTTTATCAGTCAGCGAACTGTTGATACTCACAGGGCAAACCTTCTGGCAAAATCAGGCAGTAAAAACATTGCCGAACTTATTATGTATGCTATCAGAAACAGATTAATTACCCTCGAATAGTTTTTCTGGTTCGGTATAAATACTGAGTTTTTTAAATAATCCTTTTTAAATAATACAGCATTATTGCTGATGTTATAGGCTTGTTGCTTGAATTAACTTTACCTCTTGAAGTGGCAAATCACAAAAAGAACAGTACATACAATTGTATCAATAAACAGAAAAATGAAAAAAATCTATATCAGGGAGATGAGGCGCATCATAGCAAACTTCTCAATAGCCAACAAACCCACCGGATTCAGGATGAACAAACACTCATCTGTCACAAAAATAGTTTGTGATTTGCTGAACTGGGGATGGATTGAGTGTAAAAAAACAGATGGGCAGTTTTTGTTCGTATGCCCAACACCAGCAATTCTTGAAAAACTAGGAATAAAAATGAGCAACAATGAAATCCATAACCATTCTGTAGCAAAAGACTACCGAACACTTAATACCCAGAAGGCACAAATTGCTTCAGCAAATTCGTTATTAATTACCACTTGAAAAAAAATTATTTATTGGCTTAACCCAAAGCTAAAAACATCAAACTTAACTTTTATTATCTTCCCAGTTATTGCCTTTCGCACAATATTTTAACTGCGCAATAATTCTCCGCTTTTCATTTTGTTACATTGTTGTCCGAGAAAATATAATACAAACAAAAGGATTTAAATTTTTCATTTTCTTCCATTGCCTCGTTCCTGAAGGATGAATTGATTTTTAGCAATTTACATCCTTTAGGATTGAGGCAAATTGAATTGATAAAAATCAATTCATCAAAACCATAAAAACCAGCCCTTTGTTTTAATAAAACCCATAAATACCCATGTTACCATGATATTTCGCGCAATATTTTAACTGCGCAATAATTCTCCGCTTTTCATTTTGTTTATGTATTTTAGCGAAAATTTTTGCTATACATTTGAAATATTTTTTATGAAAAAAGGAATTCTACTTTGCGCTGTTTTTGCTTTGATTTTCGTTAATGGTTTTTCGCAAACAAAAACAGAAGAAGAGAAAAAAATAACTTTAAAAATTTCTGGATTTGTTAAAGGAGAAGCCATGTTCGACTCACGGCAAACAGTTAATGCCAGAGAACAAATGCTTGTTTTTTATCCGGCCAATGAATTGTTCGACAAAAACGGAAACGACGTAAATGCGCACCCAGCATCCAATATGCTTGCAATGGCATCGCGGCTTAATTTTACAGTTACCGGCCCTGATGCATTTGGTGCTAAAGCCTCTTCGGTTCTCGAAGGTGATTTTACCGGCCCTTCAAATCTCGACAACAATGGTTTCCGCTTGCGCCATGCATACGTTAAATTAAAATGGGAAAAATCAGAATTTATTATGGGGCAATACTGGCATCCGCTTAACATTCCGGAAATGCTTCCTGCAGTTGTTTCTCTTAATACCGGTGCACCTTTCCGCTCATTTTCACGTCAACCTCAAATTAGATTCTCACATCTTTTTGGTAAAATAAATGCCATAGCTGTTCTTTCTTCGCAGCGCGATTACACATCTGCAGCAATAAAAACTACCGATGTTGCTTCGGAATATTTGCGCAATAGTTTTATTCCCAATCTCGACCTGCAATTTCAATATGCTTTTGGCAACCACTTATGTGGAATTGGTGGCGATTACAAAAAAATTACGCCACGACTTATGACGGACAGTTTGATTGAAGCAAACGAAACATTGGAATCTTATGCTGCTGTGGCTTTTGTGAAATTCAATTGTCCGAAATTTATTTTTAAATTTTCAGCATTATGGGGTCAGAACCTTTATGAACACCTGATGATGGGTGGTTTTGCTGTTCGCGAAATTGATAAAACAACCGACCACCGCACCTACACCAATTACGATCAGTTGGCTGGCTGGTTTGAAATAATAAAAACAGGTGAAAAACTCGAACCTGGATTTTTTGCAGGTTATGCGAAAAATCTCGGTTCTGAACATAATATTTGGGGTGCTAAATATGCACGGGGAAACAATATTGCTTATGCTTACCGTGTTGCACCAAGGCTTACATGGAAATCTGGATTTGTAAATATACAGTCGGAACTGGAATATACTGTTGCTGCTTATGGAAAAGAAAATACACTTGGAGAAATCAGCAATGCCAAAGAAATTGGAAATTTGCGATTACTGCTTGCCATTATTTATAAATTTTAATTTACAAAATTGATCATCAAGCAATTTAATACTATTGATGCTGACGCATTAAAAGAACAAACTGTTAATTTATCTGTTTCAGTAGAATTTTCGGAGCATACCCTTGCTATTGCCTTATTCGATAAAATTGTTCAAAAATTCACATCCTTTGAATCGTGGTTTACAGAAGAGAAAAATTTGTCAGAATTAACTCAGGTTTTTCTTAATTCAGAAATCATGAAATTAAATGTTCCAGAAGTAGCTATTTCTCTGCTAATGCAGGAATTTGTGCACATTCCAAAGGAACTGTTTATCCCTGAAGAAGCTACTGAATATTTGAACTATACCGTTTCCTCTGAATACAACGGAACCGTATCATTTGATGAAATACCAGCAATATCGGCTTTGTGCTGTTATAAAATTCCTGAACACATTTCGGCACAACTTGAACAATTCAATGCAAAACCTACGATTAGGCACTTTTCGGGTAATTTTATTTCGTTGATAGCCGATAAAATAAATACGGATCAAAAAACTGTTGTTGTGTTTTTTCACGAAAATGCTTTTGAAATTGTGCTGATGCACAACAAAAAATTAATTCAATACAGTACGTTTACATTCCAAACCATTCAGGAATACCTATACTTTTTACTTCTGTTTTTGCAACAATTAAATCTTGACACCGAAACAGTAAATTTTATTGTTACGGGCGGAATTGAAGAAAAATCAGCACTTATGAATGCTACGTTAAAATATATAAGAAATGTAAGCTCATTCCGGTTCACAGATCATACAATGTTTACAGAGACTTTGCAATCTGTTCCAAAAAACAGATTCGACATGCTTTTTCAAAATGCCATAAAAAAATGAGAATAATAAGTGGAACACATAAAGGAAGAATAATAATTGCACCAACAGGATTGCCCGTGAGGCCAACCACCGACCTTGCCAAAGAAAGTCTGTTTAACATTTTGGCAAATAATTTCGAATTTGAAAATCTGGTGGTAATGGATTTGTTTGCTGGAATTGGAAGCATTAGTCTTGAATTTGCTTCACGCGGAGCAGCTGAAGTTCTTGCCGTAGATATGAATTTTAAGTGCGTTGATTTTATCAAAAAAACTGCGCAAAAACTTGAAATGCCCGCTATCCGCACCTTACGTTTCAATATGTTTAATTTTATGGAAACTGTTCACAAAAAATTTGATATTGTTTTTGCCGATCCGCCTTACGAACTCTCTGGTATTGAAAGAATCCCCGATCTTGTAATTCAAAAGGATATTTTAAATGCAGGCGGATGGTTTATTTTGGAACATTCACAGGCTAATGATTTTTCAAAACATCCCAATTTAGTGCAACACCGAAAGTATGGGAAGGTTCATTTCAGTATTTTCTCCAATGAAAAAATAGCTGAATAAAATTCATAGAAATTTTATGTAAATTCCAAATGCTGTTATACGAGCACTCGGATTGCAAATCCGAGCGAGCGGCGCTTTTGTTTTGCCTTATTGCACGCGACAGGAGTCGCGCACGAACCAGCTTTAACGCGCGCCATCCGGGGGGGGTAATTTCGAAACACAAAAACTATTAAAACGTAAGCTAATAAAGAATTTTACAACATTATTTCAAATCATCCAATATTAAACTATATTTAATGATCTTAATGTCATATTTTTCTTTTTCCAATTCAAACTTCTCTTCTATTGAATCTTTTTCGTAAATGCATTTATACCATAGCTTATACTCATTAACAGGATGGCTACCCGTACGAATTCTTGTCTGAAAATCATATAATTTGTATTCTTTCAAATCACCATATTTATTATTAATTTTAATTAAAAAGCTGTCTAATTTAATTGAATCATTATTTTGAAAATACTTTTCTCCAAATAGTCGATGACTATTTTTATAATCATGAGCTTTAGTATTTTCATAAAATAATTCAGCAACATTCTGCGCGGAGCTAATATCTTCAGGCATATTTATTTTAACAGAATTGCAAGTACATGCATTTATTAATAAAATAATTGTAACCCCAAAAATAGGACTTTTAAATGTTTTCATAATTAAGGTTTTAATAATCGTAATTGTATTTGTATTCTCTTTTTTCTCCATTTTCTTTAAAAATAGTGATGACATAGCTGTGATTATTTTTAACTATGGAGTCTCCAACTTTGGCTTTTCCCCATAAATCAGCATAATCACCGCACACAAACTTATATTTGCGATATTTCTCTTGTATTATCAAAGTATACATACCATGGTTTTTGCTATCAGCATATTTCTCGACAATATTGCCGTTGATACTTAGATCCCATACTTGTTTTCTGTTACACCCTGCGCTATCGCAGGATGTAATAAAAATGATCCATAGTAATAAAAAATATTTATTTTCTTTCATTATTTATTGTACAGTGGTGCAGTGTATGAGGAACCAAAGCTGCCTCCCAAGCCAGGAGGAAATGTCAAGCCTATAGAAAACCCCCTCCAATTTCTACCAACCAATAATTTTGAGCCATCTGTTGAAATATCCTGCCATAAGCTCACAGTTACCAATCCAATATTAATATTTTGAAAAACTCCGGCTTCCATTAATTTATTCCTATCAGCAGAGCCATCCCCGTAATAATTACCCCATGATAAATATAGTGAAACGCCCCTATCCCAACCAGCTCCTTGGTTGTTTGTTGTGCTTGGAAAAACTTGGTTATCGTCAAGCATTCCTAAGTTAAAAGATTGTGAAGAACCTCCACCATTATAAAAATTGGCTGAACCAGATACTGCAAAATAATCAGACAATTGAGTTACCGGCCCATAACTAACCTTTTCTCCATTCGCATTAATTTGGTAATCGTTACCATATAAAATCCTGTAAGGGTCTTCCGTTTTAGCAGTCTTTTTAGCATCCCAACCTAATTTATTTAAATGAAGTTGAACCTCCCACCATGTTATAGAGCGAACGGCACTTATTGGAACCTCCATCAACCATATGCCCCCAGTACCTTTAAATTCGTCTAAATAGCTTGGCTTGCTGGTGTGATTTTTAACCCACAAGGCTGCGGTTTCTGCCAACATTTTTTGAAAATCTTGTTTTTCACCGCTTGCATAAGTTGCACCCTGCGC
The DNA here is from genome assembly GCA_038214085.1 of Bacteroidales bacterium. Taxonomy (GTDB): domain Bacteria; phylum Bacteroidota; class Bacteroidia; order Bacteroidales; family CG2-30-32-10; genus JBBQSF01. The sequence continues at coordinate 23,856 of JBBQSF010000036.1, forward strand.
TCCAAATCCGGAACCAAAAAAATCAGTTATTTGCTCCTGTGAC